>JBEKZK010000109.1:0-11827 GCA_049509935.1 Xanthobacteraceae bacterium
CCAGATCGTGGTAATGCGCTCGATATCGCCGTGCGCTCCCGCCCAGGACTTGAATCCGGGGAAATGCGCCTTGAGGTTCATCGGCAAAGCCGAGCGTAGATTGCTGAAGCCCGAATGCATCTCGCCGCAGATCGAGCGGCAGCGCGCCCGCGCCTCGGTGTCGGACGGAAGCAGCGCGGCCTCCGGCTTGATCTCGTTCAGGTATTCGGCGATCGCCAGGGTATCCCAGACCTTGATGCCATCATGGGTGAGGCAGGGGACCAGGAAGGAAGGCGAGAGCAGCAGCAGCTCGGCACGGGTCGAGGGGTCGTCGCTCGACACCGTCTCCGCGGCGAAATCGATGCCTGCCATTTTGCATAGCAGCCATCCGCGCAGCGACCATGAGCCGTAGTTCTTGCTGGCGATCGACAGGGTAGCTTTCATGGCCTATCTCTGTGCTCGAGGGGTGCGGACGCGATACGAATCGAAACGCCAGTGCACCGATTCCAACGCACTAGATACTTTTGCCTAGTTATTGTGCGTACACACGTTGTGCACAATGATCTCGCAAAACAAGCCAAAATGCACTAAGCTTCTTTCAGGGGCAGTTCCGGCCGGGGCGCGGTCAGCGACGCCCACTTCGAAAATGAGCCGGAATGCTATACCAAGCCTATCAAGCCCATTCCGACATCATGCTCCCTGTTCGTGCGTTCGCCGAAATAGCGGCTTCGCTGGGGAGCCCCATGAATGGGTTCGCCAACCTTCCGCCCGTCGGCAACCTCACGGCGGCCTATGAGCTGATCGCCCGGGCCGGGCTCACCCATGTGCGCCCGCCGTTCGCGATCGACAGGGTAACGGTCGGCAATCGCGAGCTCGAGGTGCGCGAGGAGGCGGCCTTTTCGACGCCATTTGGAACCCTGCTGCATTTCAAGAAGGATGTCGACGTGGTTCAGCCGCGCGTCCTCGTGGTCGCGCCGCTCTCGGGCCATTTTGCCACGCTGCTGCGCGGCACCGTGCGCACCATGCTGCCGGAGCACGACGTCTTCATCACCGACTGGCACAATGCCCGGGACGTAAACCTCGCGCACGGCCGGTTCGGTTTCGACGAGTACATCGATCACCTCGTCAGCTTCCTGGAAAAGATCGGCCCGGGCGCCCATCTCGTCGCCGTGTGCCAGCCGTGCGTCGCCGCGCTGGTGGCGGCGGCCGTGATGGCGCAGGACGGCAATCCGGCGCAGCCCCGCAGCATGACCCTGATGGCGGGGCCGATCGACACCCGGGTCAACCCGACCAAGGTCAATGAGCTCGCTGTCTCCCAGCCGATCGAATGGTTCGAGCGCAACCTCATCGCCACCGTGCCGATGCGCCATGGCGGCGCCTTTCGCCGCGTCTATCCGGGCTTCGTCCAGCTCGTGGCGTTCATGAGCATGAACATGGATCGTCACGTCAAGGCGCATCGCGAGCTCTACGAGCATCTGGTCAACGGTGAGGTGGAGAAGGCGGAAGCCACCAAGATGTTCTATGACGAGTACTTCGCGGTGCTCGATCTGGCGGCGGAGTTCTATCTGGAAACCGTGCAGCTGGTGTTCCAGGAGCATGCTCTGCCGCTGGGCAAGCTCGAATGGCACGGTCGGCGGGTCGAGCCCAAGGCGATCCGACGGACCATGCTGCTGACGGTGGAAGGCGAGCGCGACGATATCTGCGCCGTCGGCCAGACCGTAGCGGCGCACGACATGTGCAGCGGTCTGCGCCCCTACCTCAAGCGCCACCACATGCAGGCCGGCGTCGGCCACTACGGCGTGTTCAGCGGCAATCGCTGGAACAACCAGATCTATCCGATCGTCAAGAACGTCATCCTGGCGAGCGATTGATCCGACATCTATCGCGAACTCTGCCGCGACGGCGCCGCCGCCGATGACGCCAGATCGACGTCCTCGGCCAGCGAGGAGAACACGCCCGGCACGTGCTGGCCGTTGGACGCCCGCGCCACGCCGATGCGGGTGCGGTTGAAGATGTTCTCGGCGGTCGCGCCGGGCGAGCGGATCTGTCTGATGAGCTCGGCGACGAACAGGCTCCTGTCGCCGTCGTCGTCACGCGCCACCTTTCCGGGCGGCGCGCCATAGAGCACGAGCGTCCCTTCGGGCGTGGTGATCGGCGCCAGCCCGATCGACAGGCCGCGGAAGCGGCGCTCGAACGGATTGCGTCGCGACGCGTCGACCACGACGAGCTTCACGGAGGCGCCGCGGGCGTCCATGTCGGCGACGACCGGGTCGATGGCGATACCCTCGTGGCGCACATCGGCCTCGCGCCAGATCTGGGCGTCGACCGGAATCATGTAGCTCTGCCGGCCGGTCTGCACGGCGTAGCCGCTGAAGAAGATGAGTGCCGTCGAGCCCGGCGCGATCTTCGCCCCGAAGCTCGCCACGGCGTCCTGCATCCCCTGCCGGGTCAGGTCCTCGCCGAGCACGACGTCGAAGCCGCGGGCGCGCAACTCGTCGGCCAATGCGCGGGCGTCATGGACGGGTTGCGTCAGGGCCGCATCGTCATCCGGGTAGCTCGCGTTGCCGATGACCAGCGCGACGTGCGGTCCGCTGTCGGACTTGGCGGCCGCAGCCGGCGCGGATGCGCCGGCGAAGAAGGAGGGCGCCTGCGGCTCGGAGCCGGCGAGGGCCGCAAGCCGTGTCCCGGGCGCCGTCGTCGATGGCGACAGGCGCGCCTGCCGGTTGGATTCGCTCTTCACCACGCCGACGAATGCGAGGGAAAAAGCGAGCGCAACGACCGCGACCGGGGTCGCCAACCAGGATTTCTGCATCTGTTCTCCGAAGATTCGAGATCAATGCCGCACGCCGGCGGCGGCGTGAGGCACCGGTAAGGACGTCTTGCCTTCAGCGGATGACGGCGGCCAATGCCGATGCGACGACCCGTCGACGGGAAAAGGCTATCGATCTGCGAATAATTGGTTTCACCATTGATCCAAGACCACCCAACCCGATTCGTTCCGATCTGTTCTCGGATCTTCTTGCGGACTTTCGTTTCTTCGCCCGCGTGCTATTGGCCAATCGCGTCAATACCGTGGCAGATCGACGGTTGCGGCAATGTCTCGCGGCTCTCTGCATTCACCATGAACGAACAAGGAACTGGATCGGCGAAAGTCCGGTTTCCCACGGTCAGCCGGCCGCCGCAACCAAAGTGCTCGTGGCGCAGATCTTGAATGCCAATTCGCGTAGGTCCTTCGGTGGGGGCGGCGGCTTGGATACGCGATTGCACGGAACGTCGGTGGCGGGCAGGGCCGATGGGCGGGCCGCACCGGCGGGCCACGCCGGCAACACCGGCTTTCTGGCGCTGACCGCACTCGGGGTCGTTTTGGGGGACATAGGCACCAGCCCCCTCTACGCCTTCTCGGTCGCCCTCGGCGCCACCGGGCAAGCGCAGCCGACCGCCGCCGACGTGCTCGGCATCGTGTCGCTGATTTTTTTGGCGTGATGTTCAGGACATCCGACAATCTCGCTGCCGCCTGCGGCATCGCGGTGTCCGGCACCATGCTGACCACGACCGTGCTGCTCATGCAGACCCCGGACGTCCCGTTGACGCTGTCGAACTGCAGGATGCTCGGCTTCGATGCCGATCTCGAGCACATGCACTACTTCATCGGCCACGAGCAGATCGTCCGGCGCATGACGGGCTCGGCGATGGACCGGGTGTCATTCGCGGTCTTCGCGTTCCTCTCGTGACGAAAAAGCCGTCCCCCATGGGGGACGGCTCGACGGGCAGACATGGCCTGCCCGAGCAACCAGGGCTCGACCTCGAAGCCTACGCGGCCTCGATGCGGCCGACCGCGATCTTGCCGGTGCGGCGATCCTCCTCGGTGTCGAACGAGACCTTCTGGCCCTCGACGAGCCCGGTCATGCCGGCGCGCTCGAGAGCTGTTGCATGAACGAACACGTCCTTGCTCCCGTCCTCCGGCTGGATGAAGCCGAAGCCCTTTTGGCCATTGTAAAATTTAACCGTTCCCTTGGTCATGGGATGTCCTTTCACTGACGTTGGTGCGCTTTGAGTCGAGGTCGCGCATCGCGCAGCCTCGCGCTCGGTTCGTCGATCTTTGGTGAGGGTCTGAACGTGCGCCCAGCATGCAGCGAAGGCGATACGGCCCGATTGTCCGGCCCAATGTCGATGGGCGCCTATAGCGTGCCTTGGTGGCAAATGCAAGGCAGCGATGCACCCGCTGCGCCGCCGCGCTCGAAGCGGGGGCGTCGCGCATTCTCCGACATGGTCCGACGTCGCAGCGGCATGGCCGCCGCGAAGCGTTCAGATATCCGCGACGATCAAATCGTAGGAGCCCTTGCGGCCCCGCGCATAGATTTTCTCCGCCGCTGCCTGGATGGCGTCACGGTTCAGGTCGAAGGCAGCCAGCAGGCTGGTTTCGTTGCACCGCATGTCGGGCTGAAGCCGCTTCAACAATTCCTCGGGGACGAAAAACGAGCGCTCCATGGCGCTGTCATGCCCCCAAAACCGCACGGCACGTCGCGTCGCGTCATAGAACCGGCTCTGATTTGGGAAGTTGAGCGCCATGGGCGAAAATCAGATCCCCTCGTCCTTCTTGCTGCCGCCGCCGAGGATATGGCCGACATCCTCGTGCTCGTCGTGCTCGTCCGGCAGGATCAGTCCGGCATCGTCGATCTTGTCATCGGCCGCCTGTTCGTCCTCGGCATCGACGGCCTCGTCCTCGGCCGGAATCGCTTCTTCCTCGGCGCCGGCGGGCACGATATCACCGCTGCTCTCGAACTCCGGTACCGGTGCCTTCGCCACTTCCTTCGGCGGCAGATATGCCGAGGCCCGACGCGGTCTCACCGGCGTCGGTGGCGGCGGCACGAACACGGCTGCGCACTTCGGACAGACGATTTCGCTCTTGAGAAGGTCGTAGAACTTCGCCCCGCAACTGCCGCAGATGCGCTTGGTGCCGAGCTCGGCTTTTGACACGTTGAAAAGTCCTTTTTTTGATGTGCCGGACCGATGCCGACCGGAGGACGCTTCGGGCGGCGGCTCGGAACTCGCTCCGTCCGGCTACAGCCGGCGCCCGGTGCGCCGCTGTGAGATGAACGCATGATATGGGGCGCCCGACGTCGAAAACAAGGCGGCGGAGCAGTCAAGGACAACGTATACGCGGACGGCGGGGGCAATCCGGCACCACCACGGCACGCCCCGATCACGCCTTTTCCAGGTCGCTTTCATTCACGACGCGTTCGTGCGGCTCACGCACGCTCTTGATGCGGTATTGCATCTCGCCGCCGCCATCTGGCAGCGGCCGAACGACCTTGTAGTCGCCGTTGGCCGCCGACCTGAGAAGACCTCGGCGCAGGCGCACCGCCTGTCCGGATCGAAACCGCTGTGTCATATCTGCTCCAAACCCATGTCTGCTCCAAAACCCATGTATCGGATATCGGAGCGCATCCTACGGGATCCGGCGCCCGCGGTCCACCACACATTGCAGCATCGACTGTCCAACGCACTTGTCATGGGGCGCGGCCGTTCTCTGGACGTTTCGAGTTGTATACAGGTCGCGTCGAATCAGTGCGGCTCTCGAGCGGTTCTTCAAATGATAATGTGCCGCGACCTCGTTGTAAGAGGCCTGCGAATCTGATCGGCTTTTTGCTGCGGCGGATCGTGACAATGGACCGTGTCGGCGAAGCGTGGTACTGTGCTTAATGGTCGCGGGCGTCCTCCGGTCCTCGCGAAGGGCTCCTTCGACCAGGCGAAGGCCGACCGTCTTGACGAACGTATCATTTGCTGCGCACGGAACGGTGTTGGGCCGCGACATGGTGGATCCATTCAACCGGACGGCGGCTTCGGCGGAGGCCGAGGTTCGCGCCTCGGGTACCGGCGACCTGCGATCTCGACGACCGGCTCGTCCGGCGACTGACGAGCCGACGGCACCGCTCGACGGACCCGACGGCAAGGATGACGACAGGAAAACAGGAATTCGGCGATGTTCAAGATCTTGGAGCTCAACATCACAAGCTCGGCTGCGCCGACGCAGATCGGTGGCGGATTTGCCACACGGGAGGACGCATTGATGGCGGTGAAGCGATACCTGAAGAGCTTCAAGGTGTCGGGTCACAACTCGGAAGAGAGCTATTGGTGGGCCCGGGATTCCGCCGGGTTGCGACGATGCTGGATTTCTCCCGTGTAGGTGTCGCCGGATGACCGTCATCGTGTCGGTCAAGATCAATGACGGCATCGTCATGGCGTCCGACAGCGCCTCCACCTTCACCAATACGCAGGTATACGAGCACGCGGAAAAAATCGTCAATCTGATGAAGGGGCTGCCGATCGGCGTCATGGTGACGGGGGACGGCGGGATCGGCAGCGAGTCGCTCACCACGCTGCTCAAGGATCTGCGCAAGCGTTTCGGGGACAGGCAGGACAGCATGTACCTCGACCCCACGTCGTACACGATGGAGGCGGTGGCGCGCCGTCTGCACGATTTCCTGTTCAAGGAGAAATCGCTTCCATCCGGCGGGACCGCGAGCATCCTGCTCCGCGTCTGCGGCTATTCGGCCGGGCGGCCCTTGCCCGAGGTATGGCAGGTCCAGCTGGAGGGGGCGACGCCCTACAAGGTGGTGCTGGTGCATCCCGAAGGCGATTTCGGAGTGAACTGGGACGGGCAATATGACGCGCTCAACCGCCTCATCCTGGGAACGCCGACCAACTTCGAGCAGATCGCCGCCGATTGGGGGATGCCGCAGTCGAACGCCGCCGCGCTGGGAGCCGCGGTGCGGCAGAACGCCCACGAAACGCTGGCCATTCCCACCATGCCGATCCAGGACGCGATCGACCTGGCGAGATACCTGGTCGAAGTGACGATCGGGTTCACCAAGTTCTCGATCGTGAAGCAGCCCAAGGCCGTGGGAGGCCCGATCGAGATCGCGGTCATCACCAAGCACGAGGGCTTTCGCTGGGTCCAGCGCAAGCACTTCTATCCCGCCGAGCTGAACGACTGATGCCCGACTTCGGCCGTCGAATATCGGTCAGATGCCGGAAGGTCGATCCCTTGGACCGTCGGCCGATTGCGGTTCTCGCGAATGAGCCGCCGCCGTGTCTTGGCAGACGCAAGCCTCGATGGCGCTCAGCAGATCACGCGGCCGGAATGGCTTGCGCAACGCGCAGGCAACCAGCAGTCGGGTCGACTCGCCGGGGCTCGGCCGCAACGGCGCCGACGACTTTCCGAGCAGCCCCGACAGGGCGATGACCGGTACGTCGGGCGCGTATCGATTGAGCGCCTCGATGGTCCGCAGCCCGTCCATGCAGGGCATGAAGATATCGACGATCACCGCATCGAACGGAATGGTCGCGATCGCCTCGATGCCGTTGCGGCCGTTGTCGGCGACGACGACCTCGTAGCCCTCGATCTCCAGCAGCGCTTTGGCGGCGAAACGCACGGATATGTCGTCGTCGATGAACAGGATGCGTGGCATGGTCCGCCTTCGGATCTGGCTTGTTGCTGCCCTGTGAAACGCGCGAAATTGACAATGATTTAAACTAATCGATAGAAGGCGGATCGTCGAGTCGAATTGAGGAGTCTACAAATATCGTTGTGAGCAACGAATTGCTACCGTGCTACCATCAGTATTCAATGCATTGGGTGCAATGCAGCTGGCATCAACCGCCGCAGTGGCAAGATAAACTTGGTATTGGCCGCCGCCCATGGCGGCCCTGGTCAGTGGATGCATCCGCATGTCTGGTATCAGACATTGAAGAGCCCGGTTCTTCTTCCTGTTTCATCTCATGACGATCGAGATTGGAGTCGCCGGTCACGTCCTGCGTTTCGGCGATACAAGGCCCGCCGCGCGGGAGCTTATCCCCTGGACTTCGCTCCGTGACAGGGAATAGGCTGACAGCGAGCCCGCCGCAGGCGTCCATCGTTAGCCTTTTAGAACAATGTCGCGGGCCGGAACGATATGCGGCCTATAGAGGGCCACGAAGGCGTCCATGCGCGAGAGTGCACATGTCCCGTATGGGCCGAAGCGGATCTGCGCTGCCCACGAGCGGTGAAAGTCCGGCAATTCCGGTGGCGCTCGAGCAGGCACTCGATCTCGTCCAGGTGCTGGTCCGCGACCTGGATGGGACGATCCGCATGTGGACGCGCGGAATGGAGCGGCTCTACGGGTGGCCCCGCGCGGAAGCGCTCGGGCGCAATTCTCGCGATCTTCTGAAGACCGTCTTCCCGCGCCCGCTTGCCGAGATCGAAGCCCAATTGATGGACGATGGGCAGTGGGCCGGCGAGCTCGTTCACCGGCGGCGGGACGACCAGGTCGTCGTTGCGGCGAGCCGGTGGTCCCTGTGCCGCGACGGCGACGGCGGCGTTCGTGCCGTCACCGAGGTCGACAACGACGTCACCCGCGAGAGACACGAGGACGAGGCTCTGCGCTACCTGGCGAGCATCGTCGAGTCGTCCGACGACGCGATCATCGGCAAGACCGTGGACGGCATCGTCACCAGCTGGAACCGGGCGGCGCAATTGATGTTCGGCTACACGGCCGAGGAAATGATCGGGCAGCGGATCACGGTCCTGTTTCCACCGGATCGCATCGCCGAGGAGGACGAGATCGTCGAGCGATTGAAGCAGGCGGAACGCGTCGACCATTTCGAAACGGTGCGCCGACGCAAGGACGGGGCCGACATTCCGGTATCGCTGACCATCTCGCCGATCCTGGATTCGAGCGGGCGGATCGTCGGCGTCTCGAAGATCGCGCGGGACATCACCGAGCGCCGGCTCATGCGATCTCGACTCGATGATCTCCAATCCGAGCTGTTCCACGTCGCCCGCCTGAGCACCGGCGGTCATTTGGCATCGGCGTTGGCTCACGAGCTCAATCAGCCTCTGTCGGCGATCTCCAACTACCTGAGAGGCGCCCGGCGCCTGCTCGGAGACCGGCCCGATGACCTTTCCGTGACGCTGCAGGGCGCGGTGGAGCAGGCGAGCGATCAGGCGCTGCGAGCCGGACAGATCATTCGCCGAATGCGCGAGTTCATGTCACGCGGCGAGACGGAATTCCGGATCGAAAGCACGGCGAGGATCGTCGAAGAGGCGAGCGCCTTCGGCCTCCTGGGCGCAAGAGAACGCGGCATCGAGGTCCAATTGGATCTCGATCCGAGCGTCGATCTGGTGCTCGTGGACAAGATTCAGGTCCAACAGGTCCTTTTGAACCTGTTGCGCAATGCCGTCGAGGCGATGGAAGGGGCGGATCGCCGGGTGCTGACGATCGCGAGCGCAGCCGCCAAGGGGGAGATGGCTCTGATCAGTGTCACCGATACCGGGCCCGGCATCGCCGAGGATGTAGCGGCTAGGCTGTTCCAGCCCTTCGTCACCACCAAGCGCCAGGGGATGGGCGTCGGCCTCTCGATCTCGCGAACGATCGTCGAGGCTCACGGTGGGCGGATCTGGGTCGAGCCGAACCCCGGTGGAGGGACGGTTTTTCGCCTGACGCTGCGCCTGGCGTCCTCGGAGGCGGCGGGTGATGCCGGATGAGTCCGCCGTCGGAGTGAGGCCGGGGGAGCGCGGCGCGTGCGACGCGATTGACCTTGATCAAGGCCGTGATCGCCATTGATGCCCAATCTGCGTGATCGGGTCGGAGACCTGGCAGTGGTCCGGAGAGCGGGCCGCCGGCATCCGTCCGCAGGGAGGATCCCATGTCCAAAAAGACCCCGCACGCCGTCTGGTTCGAGGAGCTCGGGCGGCACGACGTGCCGCGCGTGGGCGGGAAGAATGCCTCGCTCGGCGAGATGGTGGCTCATCTCGGCGAGATGGGCGTGCGGGTGCCGCCCGGCTTCGCGACGACCGCGGATGCCTACTGGGGCTTCATCGCCGCCAATGGATTGAAGGAGGTCATCGCCGGCGCGTTCCGCGACCTCGCCTCCGGCGCGGCCGGCGCACCGGCAGAGCGGATGCCGACGTCGCCGTGCGCTCCAGTGCGACGGCCGAGGATCTTCCCGACGCCAGCTTCGCCGGACAGCAGGAGACCTATCTCAACATCCGCGGCGAGGCGGCGCTGCTCGACGCCTGCCGGCGCTGCTACGCCTCGCTGTTCACCGACCGCGCCATCAGCTACCGGCAGGCCAAGGGGTTCGACCATCTCAAGGTCGCGCTGTCGGTCGGCGTGCAGCGGATGGTGCGCTCCGATCTCGGCGCCGCCGGGGTCATGTTCTCGATCGACACCGAGACCGGGTTCGACAAGGTCGTGCTCCTCGATGCGGCCTGGGGGCTGGGCGAGAACGTCGTGCAGGGCGCGGTCGATCCCGACGAGTATCAGGTGTTCAAGCCGCTCCTGGCGCAGCCGGCGCTGGTGCCCATCATCGAGAAGAAGCTCGGCGAGAAGGCACAGAAGATGATCTATGCGCAGGACGGCGACAGCCCGACCCGCAACGTCCCGACCTCGAAGGCGGAACGCGCGGCGTTCGTGCTGAACAATGCCGACATTCTGACCCTCGCGCGCTGGGCCTGCGTGATCGCCGAGCACTATGGCTGCCCGATGGACATGGAATGGGCGAAGGACGGCGAGACCGGCGAGCTGTTCATCGTCCAGGCGCGGCCCGAGACGGTGCAGTCGCGCAAGGAGGCGAGCGCGATCAAGTCCTATCACCTCAAGTCCAAGGGCCGGAAGCTCGTCGTCGGCCTGAGCATCGGCGACGCGATCGTCGCCGGTCGCGTCTGCCTGATCGACAATCCGCGCGACATCGACCGCTTCGTCGACGGCGCCATCCTGGTCACGCAGACGACCGATCCGGACTGGGTGCCGATCATGAAGCGCGCCGCGGCAATCATCACCGATCACGGCGGCCGCACCTCGCATGCCGCGATCGTCAGCCGCGAACTCGGCTTGCCGGCGATCATCGGAACCGGCAACGCCACGCACCTCCTTCACGACCAGCAGGAGGTGACGGTGTCGTGCGCGGAAGGCGACGAGGGCTTCGTTTACGAGGGCCGCGCCGACTACGAGATCGAGGAGCTCGATTTCGCCGGCATCCCGGCGACCCGCACCCAGGTGATGCTCAATCTCGCCAATCCGGCCGCGGCGTTCCGCTGGTGGCGCATTCCCGCCGACGGCGTCGGGCTCGCGCGCATGGAATTCGTGGTGAGCAACCACATCAAGGTGCATCCGATGGCGCTCGTCCACTACGACACGCTGAAGGACGAGGACGCCAGGCGCACGATCGCCGAGCTCACGCGGGGCTACGCCGACAAGACCGAGTACTTCGTCGACCGCCTCGCCCATGGCCTCGCCCGTATCGCCGCCGCCTATCATCCGAAGCCGGTGATCGTGCGCATGAGCGACTTCAAGACCAACGAGTACGCCAACCTGGTCGGCGGGGCCGCGTTCGAGCCCAAGGAAGAGAACCCGATGCTCGGCTTTCGCGGCGCCTCGCGCTACTACTCGCCGCGCTACCGCGACGGCTTCGCGCTCGAGTGCCGCGCCATCCGCCGGCTGCGCGAGGAGATGGGATTCCGCAACGTCGTGGTGATGATCCCGTTCTGCCGCTCCACCAAGGAAGCCGACCGCGTCCTCGCGGTCATGGCCGACAACGGTCTGCGGCGCGGGGAGAACGGCCTCGAGGTCTATGTCATGTGCGAGATCCCGTCGAACGTCATTCTGGCAAAGGCGTTCTCGGCGCGGTTCGACGGGTTCTCGATCGGCAGCAACGATCTCACCCAGCTGACCCTGGGCGTCGACCGTGATTCCGAGGAGCTCGCCGGGCTGTTCGACGAGCAGGACGAGGCCGTGAAGTGGATGATCGAGAGCGTCATCCGCGAGGCCCACAAGGCCGGCGCCAAGGTCGGACTGTGCGGCCAGGC
>JBEKZK010000011.1:0-19382 GCA_049509935.1 Xanthobacteraceae bacterium
TGTTGCCCTTGACGTCGACGATCAGCAGATTGTAGCCGGCACGATTGGCCGCTTGCGCCCAGCGTACCAGCAGGTCGGTCTTGCCGGCGTTCTGCGGGGCGCACAGCAGGGCGCCCTGATGCTCGCGCAGCACCGTGCGCCCGTTGCGCCTGATCGGGCTGAGATAGAGCGGCGGGCCGTGCCGGGTCCCGCGGACCGGATCGGCGAAGGCCCACCGCCCGAGGGGAATGACCCCGTCGTGCCGGCCTTCCAGATCGGCGACCTGGTCGACCTTGGCGCAGGCCGAATAGTCCCGCAGCGTCCCCGAATAGGGTCCCTCGAGCGCATCGCCGGGCGCCAGAATCCTGTCGGCCGCGAGCCCCTGCGCCAGGGCCGCGGCGGCGAGGCGTTCGCGGGCGACATCGCCGGGCGGGATGTCGGCGAGCAGGCCGCGCAGCTCGTTGCGAAACTGCTCGATCCAGCTGGGCAGGAACGGCACCATGGTGAGCCGCATCTCGCCGCGCCTGGTCACGCGCACGCCGACCGAGATTCGAAACGGCCATTCCTGCCGCAGGCTCTGCACGGAATCGAGCCAGCGCGGCTTGGCGGCAAAGTCCTTCGTCAAGATGGCCCGCAACAGCCCGCGGGCGCCATCGACGCCCTTCCCGACATCGAACGACTGCGATCTGAGCTGGAATTCGACGGTGCTCAGGATCAGCCGGGCCGGCAGGTCGATCGCAAACCGCCTGTCCTCTCCGACCTGGGGATTGTCGCTGCAGAACCGCTCGACGAATTTTTCCACCTCCAGCGGCGACCGGCCTTCGGCGATCATCGCGTCCACGGCGGCCCGCACATGCTCGAAGACGGGTTCCATTGTCCGGGCGTCCGTCACGGAAACGGCAAGGGCCGGCGCCAGCTGGTCGCCAGCAGATTGAGCAGAGCGTGGGTCGCGCTGGGCGCGGGCGATCCGGACGGCACGGCGAGCGCCGGAACCGACCCGAGCTCGGCCTCGACCGCGCCCACCACCGAAGCGGCCGGCGCCGACATCGTCAGCGTTCCGACTGCGCCGGCCGGGCGCGGCTGCACGCCGAGCTCGATGCGCAGGCGCAGGTCGATGTTGCGGTCCCACGGGTTGAGCTGACCCTGCCGCACCAGGTAGTGGCCGTAGAAGTCCGGGAGCTTCTTCACCGCGAGCGTTTCGGTGGCCTCGAAGGTGCCCTTGAGCAGCTTGCTGCTGCCCGCGACCTGGCTCAGTTTGGCCGACTGCAGCGCGTAGCAGATGTGCTCGTAGATTTCCGATGCCTTGACGGCGAACGGGCCGACGTTTCCCGGCCAGCTGGTCGTGCCCGACCGGGCGGCGCTGCCGGCGGTGAAGTGTTTGACGAAATCGAATGCGTCGCGCCAGGCGTCGTCGTCGCCGCCGAACGGCCGGCCCGATTCCGACAGCTTCGCGACCTTGATGTCCTTGGCGGTGAACACCGAGCCGTAGCGCGTCAGCATCGTCTCGTCGTCGCAGCCCGCATGCGAATAGGGCGGCAGCAGGCGGGCGGAGACGATGAGGTCGAGCGATGCGTGGATGATGTCGCGCACGCGCACGATGTCGTCCCGGTCAGAAGCTGGCGTGGCTGACGCTGCGGAGAAACTGATCTCCGATGGCGCCGAACTGCTGCGGCATCGTCGGCGCCGCGTAGTGCGTCACCAGGTCCCGCTTCGACTTGGCGCCGGGATCGATCCTTTCGATCGTCAGGTATTCGACCCGCGTCTCGGTGGCGCCGCCGGTGAAGACGAACCGCACCACGTACTCGTAGCTGACGGCCTCGACGCAGTTGTTGTAGCCCTTCTGCTGGCTCTTCAGGTTGCGGTCGAAGGTGGCGCGCCAGGTTCTCGGCGTGAGCGGCACGTGCATCGATACGGTCGACTTGTACTGGACGAAGGCCGTGGATTGGCCGGGTCCGGCCGGCGTGATCATCGAGGCCGTCTTGGTCCATTTGCTCGACTCGATCTCCAGCATCGCGAAGCGGTCCAGCCACGCCAGGGCCTCGGTGATCGATGCCCGCAGGCGAAGCGACCCGCTGTATCGATGCTCCTCGGGCGGCGCCGCGGTGGCGCCGCGCGAGGCCGTCGTCCGGTCGAGGACGTCGGAAACCCTTCCCGGCAGCGCCTGACCGAACTTGTTGACGCTGGTGCCGATCTTCTGCGGGTTGAGAAAGCCGGTCAGCAGGTTCTTGATCATGGTCGGTCTCCGGGTGGATGGAACCGGTCGGTCAACCGCCGGCGGTCAATGGCGCAGCTCGCTCTGGCGGGAGTGCAGGATGCGCGGCAGCTCGGCCGGCGAGGCGTCCTTGGCGATGGCGGCGAAGCGCCGATAGCCCGTCCCGTACAGCGGGTCCTTCTGGCTCTCGATCTGCTGTGCCAGCCATCCGGCGTCGGGTGTGCCCAAGCCCCGGACGAACCGATGCGACAGCCAGGTGCAGATTCCTTCCTCCATCTGCTCGGACAGCACGACGCCCTGGGTGGTGAGCCAGGCGTGCCCGAGCTCGTGCGCCGCGACGATGAGGAAAATCTCCGGCGGCAATGCATTGCGCATGACGATCCGCGGCGCCGTCATGGTGGCGCCTTTGAACCAGCCGCGGCCGGTCTCGAGCTTCTCGGTGTAGCCCAGCATGTTCTGCCGCGGCAGGGTGTCCTGCAGCTCGATCCTGGGCAGCGGCGACGCCAGCTGCAGGCCGTGTCGCGCAAACCACGAGACCGCGCGCTGAAAGTGGGTCTGCGCGTCCGCAATCGAGGTCACGGCCTTGCGCGTGCAATCGGCGCAGCGATCCGCGCCGTTGTTGCGTGGCACGAATCCGCGGCCGCAGAACCGGCAGCTGCGCAGGGCGCTGCCGTGCGCTCCGCAGAAATAGTGTCCACGGGAGTCGCAAACGATCGCGCCCTCCAAGACTCTTCCGCATCCTTCGAGCTCGCACCGCGCACCCGGCGGCAGGTTGAACATCGGGGTCGTCATCGTCTCATCCCCGGGACGGGCCAAAAGTCGGCGGAGGCACCGGCGCGGGCGCCGGCGGCGGCGCGATCGCGGTCTTGGTCCCGCCCGTGGTCGGCGCGACGGCTCCCTTGTGCCCGCCCTTCGTGCTCGCGCCGGTGCCGCCGGTCGGGCGAGCCGAGCGCGGGCCGATCGGCTTCGCCGGCGCGGACGTTTGCGACGGCGTCGTTCCCGTCGTGCTCCGGCTCCCGACCGGCTTGGCCGCCTTCTGCGGCGGCGCGCCCGGCTGGCCGGTGCGGACGCCGACCGGCCGGGCCGGCTTGGGGGGCGGTTGCGGGCCGGGCGGATTGGTCGCGGCCGCCTGGCGGGACGCTCTGCTCGCCGCGAGGCGCGCGCGAAAGTTCTCCAAGGCGGCCTGGCCGGACGTCACATTGATCAGCCGCGGCCGGTTGCGCTGCCGGGCCGATCCCGATTGCGCGGACAGCGCGGCGGACCGCGACAGGTGACGCTGGACCGTCGTCGTGCCGGGCAGGCCGTAGCGCTTGAGCACCTTGGGATTGAGCAGGCCGTGTCGGAATTTGTTCACCACCGGCGAACCCTTGTCGTACAGCCGGCGGTCGACGAAGTGCATCCCGAATTTCTCGAGTTTTTTGGAGAGGCCGGTGGCGTTGCCGCCGTCATTGCGGACCTCCAGCCTGAGCCTGCCATCCTTCATGGCCGCGCGTATGCTCTTGGCCGGTGATTTCGGATTCTTGTTCAAGATCCTGTTCATCGTCATCGACGCGGCGCGGAACAGCACCCGCTCGCCATAGGGCCGGGTCTTGTCGCGGGCGGCGGCAAGCGCGGCGGCGCGCTCGTTCTGCAGGTTCTTCGCCAGGTTTTTTCGCAGCGCGGTGACGCTGCTGATGTTGCGGACGGCCTGGAGCGCCTTGACGTCGGACGGGACGACGACGAAGCGCCCGTTGCGGTCGACGCCGAGGTGCCCCATGTCGATGCCGCGTGCGTTGGTATCCTTCCTGGCGTCGGTGAAAGCGAACCTGCGGCCATGATCGTCCCGCGCGGCCGCGTCCTCCGTCAGATGACCGAGGGCGCGTCGGTAGGCCCATTTGCTGGTCACCCGGCCGCCCCGGGCCGACCCGAGCGTTCGCGCGATCTCCTGCGGGTCGCCCTTGACCGAAAAGGCCTTTCCGCCCGCTCCCGATCCTCCCAGCGTGCGCCGGATCCCGAGGCGCGACGTCTGCTCCTTGATCTGCGTCGTCCGCAGGCTGCGGCGGAACGCCCTGTCCACCGACTGGTCGACGTTCTGGTAGCGGGAGCTATCCTTGAGCAGGCGCTGCAACCGCCTGAATGGGTCTTCCTTTGGGGGCATCAGGCGGGCTTCCCGAGGGCCGGCGGGCGTGACCAGCTCATCCTAGGTATCTACTAGTGGTTGTCAATCCCACCATTGTACTTTTCCGAGTCGAGAATTTTCAGCGCGCTCCGGAACGTCGAGCTCAGAAATCTGACCCCCCTCACGGTCCTCCTCGGCCCGAACGGCAGCGGCAAGTCGACCGTGTTCGACGTGTTCGCCTTCCTGTCCGAATGCTTCGAGTCCGGGCTACGACGCGCCTGGGATCGGCGCGGGCGGGCGAAGGAGATGAAGACCCGCGGCGCCGAGGGGCCCCTGGTGATCGAGATCAAATACACCGAGCCGGCTTTCCGCTGATCACCTATCACTTGGCCGTCGACGAGCGCGGCGGAGCTCCCGTCGTGGTGGAAGAATGGTTGCGCCAGGGAAGCGGATCGACCCGCCTCGGGCGGCGTCCCACAGCTTCGTGGGTTTCCGTGACGCAATTCTGGAGGCGGTGATGTGATATCAAGCGGCACGGTCCGTTATTTCATGGCCACAATCGACCCCGCTGAAGTCGCCCGACCTCATCGCCGTGAATGCGCTCGGCCGGTTCGCGGAGCATCCGTGTGGCGGCACTGAGGGATTTCATCACCGGCTGGTTGTGTTTTTCACCCCCGTCCGCGGACGACGCCGATCTCGGCCAGGGCACCTTTGTGCCGCTTGGTGGGGCGGGCGTGGCCCGCCCCACGATCTCGGCGATGCTCTCGCGCTAACGCCGTGGGCGGCGAGCTGCGTGGCGGACGCCGTGAATGACGATCTCGTCCGGCGTGACGCGATAGAAAATCAAATAGGGGTAGGGGGTCACGACAACGCGGCGAAGATCGCGCTTGCCGATCAGTGGCGCGCCATGGGGATGGGCGGCGACAAGATCAATCGCCGCCTGTAGCCGCTGCTTGACACTGCGAGCGCCTTGCGGCGAATGGTCGTCGATATAGTCGAGGATCGCATTCATCTGACGGAAGGCGCGGCGGGTGTAGCGGACTTTCACAGGCCATGCTTTTCCCACATCGCCCGCACCTCGGCCTCTGTGGCAAACTCGCCACGTGCTTCCTCCGCAAGCGAGGCGTCGAGGTCGGCTTCTTCCTCGGGCGAGAGCGCGGACATTGGCGGCTCTGCCCCGACACACTGCAACAGCAGATGCGCAAGCTCGTCCTGCACGTCGTCGGGGAAGGTCGATACCGTCGCAACGGCTTGTTCAAGTAATCGGGTCATGGAGCTATCCTAGCCTGGATTTCCACGGATTGGAATTGGGCTAACGCCGGAGCCTGCGGGTCGGCGGCGGACGAAGCAGGATGGTCGGCTCTTCACGGCCGGGATCGCCGGGGCAGCCGCTGCGATTCGCCCCTCCGACTCCGCCGCGCTATAGTTCGCCGCGTCGCATAACCGACCCTTCAGGGCAGGAAAACGCGGATGCCGGTGACGCACGAGCCTTGGCTCGTCGCGCTCTCGCTCGTGGTGGCGATCCAGGGCGCCTATGTGGGCCTGAGCCTCGCCGTGCAGGTCGCTGCGGCGGTCGGCCTGCGGCGGCGCGTGCTGCTGGCGGGCGCCGCGATCTCGCTCGGCGTCGCCATCTGGGCGATGCACTTCGTCGGCATGCTGGCGGCGCGGCTGCCGTTCCCGGTCGACTACCTGGTGTTTCCGACGCTGCTGTCGTTCCTGGTCTGCGTCATCGTGGTCGGCGCCGGGGTGTTCGCCGCCAACGCCGGGCCGCCGACTGCGGTGCGCATCGCGGCGGCGGCCGTGTTCATGGGGGGCGGCATCGCCACCATGCACTACATCGGCATGTGGGCGCTGCACGCCAGCGCCCACATGGAGCATGCGCCGGACCTCGTGGTGGCGAGCGTCGTGGTGGCGATCGCCGCCTCCGGGCTGGCGCTGTGGCTCGCCGGCGGCCGCGGCGGGCGGCCGCCGCTGCTGCTGTCGGCGACCGCGTTCGGCGTCGCCATCGCCGGCATGCATTACACCGCCATGGCGGGCCTGACGGTGTTTCCCCACGGCAGTCCCGACTCCGGCGCGCCGGCGCTGTCGCCCGATTTGCTGGCGATCGTCGTTGCCGTCGTGGCCTTCGTGGTGTCGGGGATTTTCCTGCTCACCCTGGTTCCCGAACGCGCGGCGGTCGACGTCGCGCCCCGCAGTGTCGCGGCGTCGGCGCCTGCGGCCGCGGATGGCGGCTCGAGCGCGGCGGCACCCGCGTCCGCGGACGCCAACGGCGCCGATCTCGGCCAGGGCACCTTCGCGCCGCTCGGCGGGGCGGGCGGGCCACCCCGGCGGCTGGCGCGCCACCTGCCGATCGAGCGCGACGGGACGACGCATTTCCTCAGCGTCGAGCAGGTCGTCGCCGTGCACGCCAACGCCCACTACACCTACGTGTTCGACGGGCGGTCGAAGCTGTTCTGCCCGCTGGCGATCGGCGACGTCGAATCGCGGCTCGACACCGGCCGCTTCGCCCGCGTCCACCGCAGCCACATCGTCAACATCGACCGCATCGTCGGCCTCAAGCGCGCCGGCGACAACGGCCTGATCGAGCTCGCGTCCGACGAGCAGCACTACACCGTGCCGGTCAGCCGCAGCCGCATCGGCTGGCTGAAGTCCCGGCTCGGCGCGCGCACCGGCGAGGTGCTGTCGTGACGGGCCTCGGGATATCGTCGGCGACCGCGCTCAGTTCCGCGGTTTGACGGGCACAAGTCGACTCGTCCGTCGCACTGCGATCTGCCTGGAATCACCCGACGGGTGAGCGTTCCCGCAAGTCGCGCAAGCGAACCATACGAACGTATTGGCGTGCGCACCCGCACGGACAATGGCCCCGACGGCTCGCGTAAATCACCCTTCCAACACATTGATCGACTTCACCGCAGCTCACACCGACCGCGAGGATGATCATGCTCACGACGCCGTCGTTAGCAACCTCGCGCGGCGGTCCGGCCGCGTCCGCTGCAACGCGTGTACATGCGACTCTCAGGGACACGATGGGAACGACGAAGGTAGAATGGTTGTCGCGACGCCGCTTTTGCCTGTGCTGCGTCGGTGGCGCGGCTCATATGGCCGCAAGCGGATGGCTGACGCCTCGCCAGGCGTTCGCCGAGGCGAGAGGCATCGTCAGCCTCATCAAGGACAGTGCCGCGGTATCGCCGATCGTGACGCACGGGCTGCGGAATGGCGTCAGCGTGCTCGAGGGCTCCGGCGGGAACATCGCCGTCCTCACAGGCCCCGACGGCAAGGTGCTCGTCGATGCCGGGATCGGCGTATCGCGCCCGCAGATCACCAAGGCCCTTGCCGGCCTCGGCTCCGATCCGGTCACCCACCTGATCAACACGCACTGGCACTTCGACCATACAGACGGCAATGCGTGGCTGAATTCCATCGGCGCAAAGATCGTGGCCCAGGAGAACGCGCGCAAGCATCTTTCGCAGGTTCAGCGGGTCGAGGACTGGGACTATAATTTCCTTGCGCTGCCATCGGGCGGGATTCCCAGCGAGGTTTTTGCAAACGAGCATCGTCTGAAGCTCAACGGCTCGACAATCGCCCTGAAGAAGTATGACGGCGGCGCCCATACCGACAGCGACATATCCGTCACGTTTGGTGAAGCGGACATCGTGCATGTGGCCGACACATTCTGGAACGGCATCTATCCGTTCATCGACTATTCGACCGGGGGCAGCATCGACGGCATGATCGCGGCGTCCGACGCCAACCTCGCGGCGACGACGGACACGACCATCATCATTCCGGGGCACGGCCATCCCGTCAGCAACAGGGCCGAGCTCGGGGAGTTCCGCGACATGCTGGTCGCGATCCGGGAAAACGTCGCGGCGCTCAAGAAACAGGGAAGATCGCGCGACGAGACGGTGGCGGCAAAGCCGACTGCCGCCTTCGACGCCAAGTGGGGCAACTTCGTCATCGATCCCGGCTTCTTCACCAGGCTGGTCTACCAGGGCGTATGAAAATGATGCTCCTGCCCGGCATCGTGAACGCAATCGGTGGCGACCCGGCGTTTGGCCCGGCGCTGAAGGATATCGGCAAGGTCATGGTGTTCGACGCCCGTCCGCCGTTTTCGCTCCTGAGGACGCTCGATACCGGACCAATCACCAACCACTATGTGCTGGCGCTGGCGCCAAAACCGGACGGCGGCGGTGCGTTGCAGCCGTTGGCGGCCTTCACCACCAATCCGGCCGGGTCCGCCATCGTCGATGCGGTCAGCGAGATCCGGCAGCTGGTCGAGGCAACCGAGGAGACGCAGCGCCGCTATCTCGTCATCGTCGCCGGTACCGCGGACCATCCGGGCGCTCTCGTTCAGGTTCAGGAGCAGTGACGCAAGATGACGCAAGCGCACCAACGCGATTCTGTTGTTCCCGCCCGCCAGACGTGACCCTGGCCGGCCAGCAAGGAGAACGGTGATGACGAGATACTGGGTACACCTGTGTTCTACAGCGTTTGCCGCAACAATGCTGTCCGGCATCGCGCTGCCGACCGACGGATCCGCCCAGGTGCCGACGCCGGCCGGCGCCGCCGTCCAGGGGGTCATTCCAGTCACCCACTACAAGACCGCCAAGGTCGACGGCGTTGACATCTTCTATCGCGAGGCAGGTCCGGCGGACGGTCCGGTCGTCCTCCTTCTGCACGGATTTCCCACGTCGTCGCACATGTTCCGCAATCTCATCCCGACACTGGCCGCGCGCTATCACCTGATCGCGCCGGACTATCCCGGTTTCGGCCTGAGCTCTGCTCCCGATCACACGCAGTTCGCCTACACCTTCGCCCACTATGCGGAGCTGGTGGACGGCCTGCTGGGCCAGCTCGATGTGAAACGCTACACGATGTACCTGATGGACTACGGGGCTCCGGTCGGCTACCGGCTGGCGTTGAAGCATCCGCAACGGGTCAGTGGGCTCATCGTCCAGAATGGCAATGCCTATGACGAAGGACTGAAGCAGTTCTGGGATCCGATCAAGGCCTACTGGGCCGACGGTTCTGCGGCTCGCCGCGAGGCCCTCGACTTTCTGGTGAAGCCGGAGACCACCAGGTTCCAGTACACGGACGGCGTGAAGGACGTCAGCAGGATCGACCCGGACAATTGGTCCCACGATCAGGCGCTGCTCGATCGTCCGGGCAACAAGGACATCCAGCTCGATCTGTTCCACGACTATGGCTCCAACGTCCCCCTCTATCCGCAATTCCAGGCGTTCTTCCGCGACCGCAAGCCGCCGACGCTGATCGTCTGGGGAAAGAACGACACGATCTTCCCCGCCGACGGCGCCGCGCCCTACCTGCGCGACCTGCCGGACGCCGAAATGCACCTGCTCGACACCGGCCACTTCGCGCTCGAGGACAAGCTCGACGAGATGGTGCCGCTGATCCGCAGCTTCCTCGACCGCAAGGTCGCCGGATCGTGAGCCGCAGGGTTTGTCGCAGCGCCACCTCTCCCCGCGTGCGAGCCGCATGCGGGGAGAGGTCGACCGCGCCAGCGCGGTCGGGTGAGGCGGCTTTTCCGCGCGCCGAGTTGCTCGAGGGTGCCCCCCACCCCGACCGTCTCCCCGAGAGGCACCCGGCGATGCATGCCCGTTACGGGCAGAGGGAGAAGAGGCACCGCGAGGACGGTGGACCTGCAGCGCGGCCATCGTGGCGGTCCGCTTTGCCGCCGCGATGGCGGCGGCCGTGGCGAATCTCTAGACTGCCCTCCGATGGCTCCCCCGCGAAAATCGCCCGCCCGATGGACCGGACATGGCAGGTGACCTCCCCGTGGCCATCCCGGCGTGACGGCGAAACCGAACCACATGGACGCGCGGGCCTCGCGGCGCACCGGTCTCGTCGTCCTGGCGCTGTGCTTCGCGCTCTCGATGCTCGGGCGCGGCCTCATCGACAGCTTCGGCGTGTTCCTGCTGCCGATCGTCGAAGCCTTCGGATGGGACCGCGCGCAGGTCATTTCGATCTACTCGGTGGCGCTGCTGTCGAGCGGATTGTCGCTGCCCCTGGTGGGCCGCCTGTTCGACCGCCATGGCCCCCGCGTCGTCTATGGCCTCGGGCTCGCCCTGCTCGGTGCTGCGTTCGCGGTCGCCGCGACGGCGCGCATGCTGTGGCAATTCCAGCTCTGCCTCGGTCTCGCGGCGGGGCTCGGCGCGGCCTGCCTCGGCAACGTGCCGAATTCGATCCTGCTCGTCCGCTGGTTCGGGCCGCGGCTGCCGACCGCCATGGCGGTGGCGTTTTCCGGCGCCGGCGCCGGGGTCCTGACCATGCTGCCGCTGTCGCAGCTGCTGATCGACGGTTTTGGCTGGCGCGGCGCCTACCGGGTCCTCGGCGGCGCCATCCTGGTGCTGCTGGTGCCGCTGCTGCTGCTCCCCTGGGGCCTGTTTTCGGCCGGCGCGCCGGCGATTGCCCGGCACGCCCGCCCGAGCCTCGGCGGGGAAGGCTGGACCCTGCTGCGGGCGCTGCGCCATCAGGCGTTCTGGGCGCTGTTCTGCACCTTCTTCTTCACCGCCGTCGGCATGTTCTGCATTGCGGTCCAGGTCGTCGCCTATCTGGTCGACGTGGGATTTCCGCCGTTGCAGGCCGCGACCGCCTGGGGGTTCAGCGGCGTGCTGGTGCTGATCGGCATGTTGACCATCAGCTCGCTCGACCGGCTGATCGGCCGGCGGCCGTCGGTGCTGCTGAGCTACGCCTTCACCATCGCCGGCATCGTGATGCTGTGGCTGCTCGCGCGCTTCCCCAACGGCTGGCTGCTGGCCGGCTTCGTCGGCTGCTTCGGCAGCACCATCGGCTCGCGCGGGCCGCTGATCACCGCCGAGGCGATGGAGATCTTCCGCGGCGAGCGCGTCGGCACCATCTACGGGGCGATCTCGCTCGGCGGCGGGCTCGGCTCGGCGCTCGGATCGTGGAGCGGCGGCCTGCTCCACGACTGGAGCGGCTACGGCGCACTGATCGGGTTCGCGCTGGTCAACGTCGTGCTCGGCGCCATGCCGTTCCTGGTCGTGCCGGCGCTGCGGCGCCCGGCCGGAAAATAGGGTTTTCGTTCTGGATTGCGCCGGCCGCCACCCTATCTTTGATTCATGTCAGCCCGCTGGCGGCGCTACCCGATGTTCCAGCAGGAAAGAGAGCGATGCCCCCGTTTCGTCCGACCGCGAGGCCTCCCAAGACCAACACCGTCAAGTTCGGCGGCCGCGAGGTCGTCACCCAGGGGCTGACCAGCGGTTTCTGGACCGACCTCTACCATCGATCGATGACGGTCGCCTGGCCGGTGTTCTTCATCAGCGCGGCGCTCATCTTCGTCACGCTCAACAGCGGCTATGCGTTTCTGTTCTGGCTCGGCGACCAGCCGATCGCCAACGTCGCCGCCGACAGCTTCATGGACCTGTTCTATTTCTCCATCGAGACGCTGGCGACGGTCGGCTATGGCGACATGCATCCGCAGACCCACTATGGCCATCTGATCGCCACGGTGGAGATCTTCACCGGGATGTCGTTCATGGCGATCATGACCGGGCTGATCTTCGCGCGGTTCTCGCGGCCGCGGGCGCGCTTCGTGTTCGCGAGCCAGGCCGCCGTGGCGACGCACGACGGCCGTCCGACCCTGATGATCCGGGTGGCGAATGCGCGCCACAACATCCTCTCCGACGCGGTGGCGACGCTATGGCTGCTGCGCGCCGTCAAGAGCCAGGAAGGCCGTCCGCTGCGGCGCTACTATCCGCTCCAGCTGCAGCGCCGGGAGAATCCCGTGTTCGCCCTGACCTGGACGATCTTTCATTCCATCGACGAATCGAGCCCGCTGTTCGGGCTGAGCGCCGAGGATCTGGCGGAAGCCGACGCCGCCCTGGTGCTGACCACCGGCGGGATCGACGACAGCTCGGCGCAGCGGATGCGGGCGCGCAAGACCTATGGTCACGACGAGATCCGCTGGGGGCACCGCTATGTCGACATCACGACAGTCGGTGACGACGGCCGGGTCTTCATCAATTATGAAAAATTCCATGATGTGATGCCGGAGGACGCGGGGATGGCCCCGGAAACCGTCGCGCCGCCGGACGAGGTCACCGAGGAGCTTGCCGACGCCACGGGCTCGGTGGCACCGCGCGGGGCGTGAAAACCGGAGGACGCCGTCATGTCGCTTCAATCGACCGGATCTGCTCGCGGGCTCGTCGCGGCTGTGGTGGGATTCCTGGTCGTCGCATCGCCGGCCCACAGCCAGTCCGGCCCGTTCGAGCCGCTCGCCGGCGCATGGTCGGGCACCGGCATCGTTAAGCTGACCGAGGGCGGCAGCGAGCGAATCAAATGCCGGGCGCTCTACGAGCTCGGCGACCGCTCGACCGTCGCGCTGCGCCTGACGTGTGCCAGCGACACCTACAAGATCGTGCTGTCGGGCACCATGCAGGACCATGACGGGGCGATCACCGGGGCGTGGAGCGAGTCGACCCGCAAGGTCGACGGGATGCTGTCCGGCCACGTCCACGACAATCGCATCGTCGTGAAGACGTCCGGCGTCATCCCCGCCACCCTTACGCTGACCACCGCCGGCGCCCGCCAGAGCGCCCTGCTGCAGCCCGAGGGCGCCAAGGTCCGCAGCGTGTCGATCACCCTGACCCGCGACGAGTGAAATAGGGGTCAGACCACGTTTTTCTCCTTCGGGAAATGGGGACAGACCACGTTTTCCCCCCTTGGCGCCGCCGCGCCGACCAGCAGGTCGTTGCCACCCTGCCGTCGAAGCTGCCATTCTCCTGCTTCCCGCCGGGGCTCGGGTGAAGCCCGCCCCTGCCCAAAACTCCTCCGCAAGGTGGCATTATGACTTCGGCAACGCCGCAGCCCTTCACGATCCAGATCCCCGACGCCGTGCTGGCCGATCTGCGGGCGCGGCTCGAGCGCGTGCGCTGGCCGGACGAAGTGCCGGACAGCGCGTGGCGCTACGGCACCAGCGTCGCCTACATGCAGGAGCTCGTCGCCTACTGGCGCGACACTTACGACTGGCGCGCCCGCGAGGCCGAGCTCAACACCTTTCGCCAGTTCACCGTGCCGGTCGCCGGCATCGACCTGCACTTCATCCACGAGCAGGGCGTCGGCCCGGCGCCGTTTCCGCTGCTGCTGTCGCATGGCTGGCCGGGCTCGATCGTCGAGTTCCGCCGCCTGATCCCGATGCTGACCGATCCAGCTCGCTTCGGCGCCGATCCGGCCGACGCCTTCACGGTGGTGGCGCCGTCGCTCCCCGGCTACGCCTTCTCGTTCGAGCCGAACCAGCCGCGGCTCGGGGTGGCGGAGATCGCCGACGCGTTCGCGACCCTGATGACCGACGTGCTCGGTTTTCGCCGCTTTGCCGCCCAGGGCGGCGACTGGGGCGCCTTCATCACCTCGCGGCTCGGCTATGCGTATCCGGAACGGCTCGCCGGCATCCACGTCAACCTGCTGGCGGTTCCCCGCGACCCGGTCGGCGCCGGCGCGCCGAGCGCCGAGGAGAAGGTCTATAACGATCAGCTGCGGCGCTGGGCGAGCGAGGAGAGCGGCTACCAGTGGATCCAGGGCACCCGGCCGCAGACGCTGGCGTTCGGGCTGACCGATTCACCAGTGGGGCTCGCCGCCTGGATCATCGAAAAATTCCGCGCCTGGAGCGACTGCGGCGGCGACCCCGAGCGCCGCTTCACCAAGGACGTGATGCTGACCAACATCATGCTCTACTGGGTGACCGGCGCCATCAACTCGTCGTTCTGGCCCTACTACGCCCGCCGCCACGGGCCGTGGCCGATCCCCGCCGGCGAGCGCATCCGGGTGCCCGCCGGCTACGCCGAGTTCCCGCGCGAAATCTTGAGCCCGCCGCGCGCGCTCGCCGAGCGGATGTACGACATCCGGCGCTGGACCCGGATGCCCGCCGGCGGCCACTTCGCGGCGCTGGAGGAGCCGGAGGCGCTGGCGGCCGAGATTCGCGCGTTCTTCCGCGAGTTGCGGTAGAACGGCGTGTCGTCGATCAATTGCGCGATCTTACCCCGCAGCGCAGAGCTCCGTCCGGGTTGAGGTCGTCGACGGTCGACGCCGAACCATGATCGGCGTACAATGTGATCATGCCGCGCCTTACCCAGCTCACCATCACGCTGCCCGAAGAGATGGTCGCCATGATCCGCGACAAGGTCGCGACCGGCGAATACCAGTCCGAGAGCGATGTCGTTCGCGACGGTCTGCACGCCCTGCAAGCGGGCGACTCGGCACTCGAAGATTGGCTCGGGGGGGAAGTCGTCCCGGTGTTCGACGCCATGCGAGCTGATCCGTCGCGCGCGCTCAGCATCGAACAAGTCCGGGCATCGCTCGCAACCCTGCACGAGGAGAAATTGAAGCCCGGCGGCGGCTGATGCCCGTCGTTTTCGCACCCGAGGCCAACGCCCAGCTCGCCGCACTCTATCGATATATTGCCGCAACCTCCCCGGCCGCGGCCGAGCGGTTCAGGGGCCCGATCCAATGCTGAGCGGGTTCAGACCTTCCTGTCGTTCGACCGCGTCGGTAATCAGGGCTTCTCCGAGCTCGGTGCGCAGATCGTTGATGGTCGGCGCTCGTTTGCGATCGGTGGCCCAATAGGTGCAGACCCAATCCGGATCCGGCCACTCGCCGTGATCATCATGATAGTCCCGTTCCTCCTCCTCGGACATGTCATTGGGACGGATCATCTGACAGGACCCGTCCTCGGGAGCGACGACGACGCTGTAGTCGCATACGTCGTCTCCGACGCCGCCGTGGAAGGCGCGACAATGCATCTTTCCGACCACGATGCTGGAGTTGCGGTTCCTCGGCGGTCGAAGCTCGAGCGATGCCTCGACCCCCTGGCCGGCTGCGAGCCGCAGAAGCTCGATGATCGGCTCCATCATCTTCAGCGCCGACTGGTAGAGTCCTCTCCGTCGCAAGACCTCGCCATCGACGATTGTCTTGAACGATTCGGCGTCGGCGGCTGCGCGATCATCTGACATCGACCCCTCCATCGCTCGTTTGTGCGCCACCGGCCGCCTCCGAGCTCGCAAATTCACATGTGAGAACCACGTAGGCGAGTCAGGAATCAGACCTTCAGCCGGCATCCAAGGCGCTTCGATGCCTTCGTACTATTTATGCGGGTACAAGCCCATGACTATCACGATTGTATTGCGTCCAATAATCGCCAGAGATCGAAGCCGGGCTTGACAGACAACACCGTATTGAGTACCCTATCTCGCGTTATCGGTCCGGACGAACCTCCTGTCCAGACGAATCTGGCGTGCCTCCGAATCAGCCGAGATCCTCCGGCGGTGACAGACCGGCGCTGTCCAACGCCACTGCGGGATGCGGAGCGCGGCACCTGCTGATGCAGGTGACTCTACAGGGCGCGGGAAGACGTGGACGATCGGCGCGCGACAGACGTCGGAAATCGACCGCAGTCGGGTGAACTGTTGATGAAGCGCCCGCATCGCACCGTCGATCCATGCCCACCTCAGCCCGCCGCACGTCAGCACCCCTGACGCAATTCGTGCAAGACCGCCCGCAATTCGTGAACGACCCGCCCGGCTGGTGCACCGGCCGTTGAGCGTGCGCCGCAGCAATCAGCACAATTCCATCCGCGACGATAACCGCGTTGGGCGTTCGCCCCAACGAGCGCCAGCATCGCGACAAGATGCGGCCGAGCCGGGAGGTCACTCTTCATGATACCAGGGTCATTCGCCTACCACCGTCCGAAGTCCATCGCCGAGGCGGTCGGCCTGCTCGCCGATCTCGGCGACGAGGCGCGGGCGCTCGCCGGCGGCCACAGCCTCATCCCGATGATGAAGCTCCGCCTGGCGACGCCGGAGCATCTCGTCGATCTGGCCGCCATCGCCGACCTCGCGGGGGTGCGGGCCGACGGCGCCGACATCGTGATCGGCGCCATGACCACCCAGCACGCGCTGATCGCCTCCGCCCTGCTCACCGAGAAGATCCCGATCCTGCGCGAGACCTCGCTGGTCATCGCCGATCCGCAGGTGCGCTACCTCGGCACGCTCGGCGGCAACGTGGCGAACGGCGATCCCGGCAACGACATGCCGGCCGTGATGATGTGCCTGAACGCCACCTACCAGGTGGCGGGAAAATCGGGCGAGCGGCGGATCGCGGCGCGCGAGTTCTACCAGGGCGCCTATTTCACCGCGCTCGAGCCGGGCGAGATCGTCACCGCGATCCGCATCCCGGTGCCGGCTGCCGGCCACGGCTACGCCTATCAGAAGCTCAAGCGCAAGGTCGGCGATTACGCGACCGCCGCCGCCGCGGTGGTGCTGACCAAGGCCGGCGGCAAGATCGCGAGCTGCTCGATCGGGCTCACCAACGTCGCCGAGACCCCGCTGTGGGCCGAGGAGGCGGCGAAGATTCTGGTCGGCTCGGCGCTCGACGCCGCCACCGTGAAGAAGGCGGTGGCGGCCGCCGAAGCCATCACCTCGCCGGCCTCCGACAACCGCGGGCCTGCGGCCTATCGAACCAAGATGGCCGGCGTGATGCTCGCCCGGGCGCTCGCCCGTGCGGCCGCGCGGGCGACGTGAACGGGAGGACCGCATGGCAAAGACCCACATCACCCTGAAGGTCAACGGCAAGCCGGTCGAGGCGCTGGTCGAGCCGCGCACCCTGCTGATCCATTTTTTGCGCGAGGACCTCAACCTCACCGGCCCGCACATCGGCTGCGACACCAGCCACTGCGGCGCCTGCACGGTCGACCTCGACGGCAAGTCGGTCAAATCCTGCACCGTGTTCGCCGTGCAGGCGGACGGCGCCGACATCCTCACCATCGAGGGCATGGCCGACGCCTCCGGCGCCCTGCACGTGCTGCAGGAGGCGTTCCGCGAGAACCACGGGCTGCAGTGCGGCTTCTGCACGCCGGGCATGATCACCCGCGCGCACCGCCTGCTGCAGGAGAACCCGAGCCCGACCGAGGACGAGATCCGTGCCGGCATCGCCGGCAACCTGTGCCGCTGCACCGGCTATCAGAACATCGTCAAAGCCATTCAATGGGCTGCCGCCAGGATCAACGGCGTGCCGCTCCGGGAGGCCGCAGAATGAACGAGATCACCCCGCCGACCGCCGCCGAGCGCACCGACCGCCTCCAGGGCATGGGCTGCAAGCGCAAGCGCGTCGAGGATGTCCGCTTCGTCCAGGGCAAGGGCAATTACGTCGACGACATGAAGCCGCTCGGCCTGCTGTACGGCGACTTCGTGCGCTCGCCCCACGCCCACGCCCGCATCAAGAAGATCGACGCAACCAAGGCCAAGGCGCTGCCCGGCGTCGTCGCGGTGCTGACCGCGGCAGATCTCAAACCCCTCAATCTGCACTACATGCCGACGCTCGCCGGCGACGTGCAGGCGGTGCTCGCCGAGGAGAAGGTGCTGTTCCAGAACCAGGAGGTCGCCTTCATCATCGCCGAGGAGCGCTACATCGCGGCCGACGCGGTCGAGCTCGTCGAGGTCGAGTACGAGGCGCTGCCGGTGGTGATCGACCCGTTCAAGGCGATGGCCGCGGACGCGCCGGTGCTGCGCGAGGACATCAAGGACAAGACCGAGGGCGCCCACGGCAAGCGCCGGCATCACAATCACATCTTCACCTGGGAGATCGGCGACAGGCAAGCAACCGACCTCGCCTTCGACAAGGCCGAGGTCACCGTCAAGGAGCTGATCTCCTACCAGCGCGTCCATCCGTGTCCGCTGGAGACCTGCCAGTGCGTCGCCTCGTTCGACAAGATCAGGGGCGAGCTCACCGTCTGGGGCACCTTCCAGGCCCCCCACGTGATCCGCACCGTGGCGTCGCTGATCTCGAAAATCCCCGAGCACAAGGTGCACGTGATCTCGCCCGACATCGGCGGCGGCTTCGGCAACAAGGTCGGCGCCTATCCGGGCTACATCTGCGCGGTGGTGGCCTCGATCGTGACCGGCCGTCCGGTCAAATGGGTCGAGGACCGGATCGAAAATCTGTCGGCCACCGCGTTCGCCCGCGACTATCACATGACCGCCGAGATCGCCGCCACCCGCGACGGCAAGGTGACGGCGCTGCGGGTCCACACCATCGCCGACCACGGCGCGTTCGACGCCTGCGCCGATCCCAGCAAGTGGCCGGCCGGCTTCTTCAACATCGTGACCGGGTCCTACGATTTCCCGGTCGCCCATGTCAGCGTCGACGGCGTCTACACCAACAAGGCGCCGGGCGGCGTCGCCTACCGCTGCTCGTTCCGCGTCACCGAGGCCGCCTACTGCATCGAGCGCGCCATGGACATCCTGGCACAGAAGCTCGGCATCGATCCGGCCGAGCTGCGGATCAGGAATTTCATCCGCCGCGAGCAGTTCCCCTATCAGTCGGCGCTCGGCTGGGAATACGATTCCGGCGACTATCACGTCGCCATGCGCAAGGCGATGGAAGCAGTCGGCTACGCCGGGCTGCGCGAGGAGCAGACGGCGAAGCAGGAGGCGTTCCGCCGCGGCGAGACCCGGGAGCTGATGGGCGTCGGGGTCGCGTTCTTCACCGAGATCGTCGGCGCCGGGCCGTCGCGCAACTGCGACATCCTCGGCATCGCGATGTTCGATTCCGCCGAGATCCGCATTCATCCGACCGGCCGCGTGCTCGGGCGGATGGGCTCGAAGAGCCAGGGCCAGGGCCACGAGACCACCTGGGCGCAGATCATCGCGACCGAGATCGGCATTCCCGCCGACGACATCGCGATCGAGGAAGGCAACACCGACACCGCGCCCTACGGGCTCGGCACCTACGGGTCGCGCTCGACGCCGGTGGCGGGTGCGGCGATCGCCATGGCCGCGCGAAAAATCAAGGCCAAGGCACAGATGATCGCGGCCTACAAGCTCGAGGTCCATGAAGGCGACCTCGAATGGGATATCGACGGTTTTCGCGTCAAAGGCCTGCCGGAGAAATCCATGTCGATGAAGGACATTTGCTGGGCGGCCTACAACTCGGTGCCGCCGGGCATGGAGCCGGGGCTCGAGGCGGTCAGCTATTACGATCCGCCGAACATGACCTATCCGTTCGGCGCCTATGTCTGCGTGATGGACATCGACGTCGACACCGGCACGCACAAGGTGCGAAGGT
>JBEKZK010000110.1:0-9866 GCA_049509935.1 Xanthobacteraceae bacterium
GGCAACTATCTGGCGGGCGACGTCGCCGACCCGCTGGCGCTGGTCGAGCGGGCCAAGACGCTGGTGGATGAATAATTCAAACGGGTGGTGTGTTCTCCCCCAGCATCGCCGGTGCGCACGACAATTTCGAGATCGAGAACGCCAACATCAATCTTGGCGAGCCATCGCCCACTCGGACCGGTTGGATCGTCGGCTCCGGCATCGAATGGGCGTTTGCCCCGGCATGGTCCGTGTTCCTCGAAGCCGACTAATATGTCTTCGGCCCGAAGGATGTGACGTTCCAGGGCAACATCCCGCTCGCCGGAAATCCTCCCTTCAACGTCGGTACCAACGACAACATCGAGACGATCAAATTCGGCGTGAACTATCGGCTCTGGGGCGGTTGAGAATCCCGACCGTTCCGATGAACCGTTCTCGCCTTGCGCCGTCTCGAACGCGATGAGCGGGACGTCGCGGCCCTGTCGGTCGTTGGCGCCGATCAATGCCCGTCCAGCACCGCGGCGGCGATCTTTTCCGCCGTCATCAGGGTCGGAAAGTTGGTGTTGGCGCAGGGCACGGCGGGAAACAGCGAGGCGTCGACCACGCGCAGGCCGCCGACGCCGCGCACCCGGCCGGCGGTGTCGGTCACCGCCATCGGGTCGGCGTCTGCGCCCATGCGGCAGGTGCAGGAGGCGTGCCAGACCCCGATCGCCGCCTTGCGGATGAACGCCGCGAGCTTGTCGTCGTCGGTCATCAGCTCGTCGAAGCGGAACCCCTCGACGATGAGGGTGTTGATCAGATATCGCCGCAGCGCCGCCGGGCCGTCCAGCAGTTTTGCCAGCACCGAGGTGATCAGCCGGTTCCTGGCATTGACCTCGCCGACCTTCTTGACCCGCTCGCTGTAGCTCGCAGGAAACGGATCCGAGGTCACCGCCGCCAGCGCCGCGCCCATCTGCATGCGGCCGAACCGGCGGAACGCGTCCATCAGCCGCTCCAGGTCGCGGTGATCGGACAGCAGGTTGAACTCGACAATCGGCTCGGCGCGCCAGTCGGGTCCGGCGAGCTTGACCTGGCCGGTCTCCGAATAGGTCTTGTAGACATTGAGCAGCAGCGAGCCGATCTGCTCGCCGACCGGATGCCAGACCGACTTGTCGACGCAGACCACGAACATATCGCCGGGCGGCGCGCCGCCGAGGCCCGACGAGTAGCGCACCGCCACCATGATGTGGCGCCGGGTCATGCCGTTGAGCCGCGCCTGCGGCTTGATGAAGGACGACAGCGCGATCGAGGGATGATCCATCAGGCGCTGGCCGACGCCGGGCAGCGCCGCCACGACATCGATGCCGAGCTCGCGCAGATGCCCGGCCGGCCCGATGCCGGCACGCAGCAGATGCGCCGGCGAGTGGATGGCGCCGGACGACAGGATCACCTCGGCGCCACGGAATTCGGTGTCCCTGCCGCCGACGCGGGCGCGGACGCCGACGCAGCGCCGGCCCTCGAACAGCAGCTCGCAAACCTGAGTGTCGGTCGAGATCGTGAGGTTGTCGCGCAGCCGGGTCGCCGGATCGAGATAGCCGATCGCCGCCGAGACCCGGCGGTCGAACGCATTGGAGATGGTGATCGGGAAATAGCCGTCGCGGTACTCACCGTTCTGGTCCTGCAGATAGGTGAAACCCGCCGCCTCGAAGGCCTGCGCCGCCGCCCTGGCATGGCCGTTCCAGCGGTCCGGGAAGATGCGGCGCACCGGGATGCGTCCGTCCTTGCCGTGAAGCGGGCCGTCGAAATCCATGTCCCTCTCGACCTTCTTGAAGAAGGGCAGCACGTCCTCCCAGCCCCAGCCCGTGGCGCCGCGCGCCTCCCATTCGGCATAGTCGGTTGGCGCGCCGCGATTGGCGAGCTGGCCATTGATCGACGAGCCGCCGCCGAGCACGCGGGCCTGCTCGTACTTGCGCAGCGGCGGCCGCGGCGCGTCGGGGTCGTTGTGGGAGATCGTCTCGGTGGTCGCCTTGAGCTCGGTCCAGTGGAAGCGCGGATCGAAATAGGCGGTGCCCGGATAGCTGTCGAGAATCTCCGGCGGCACCCGCCCGTCCGGCGTGTCCTGCCCGGCCTCGCACAGCAGCACCTTGTTGGCGCCGCGCGCCGACAGCCGGTTCGCCATGACCGAACCGGCGGATCCGCCGCCCACGATGATGTAGTCGTACGCCACGCGTTTCCCCCTCGATTTGGCGCCGAGTATTTCCGGTTTTTCCCGCTGTTGCAAAGTGCGCGGCGCCAGCCGCAACATCGAGGCGCCCGGCCGTTCCGCCCGGCCGGTTCAGTGACGACGCCCGCCGGAGCGGGTGCGCTCGCGGTTCAGATCTGCTTCGCCAGCGCTGTCGCGGCCTGCCGCAGCGCTTCACTCGGCGTCCGCCCGATGACGATGAAACCGTAACCGTGGCGGCTCCAGAAGGCGGCCTCGAGCCCGCGGAATCTGCCGGGGCTGACCGCACTGTCGCGTTCGCCGGTCGGCGTGGCGCAGAACGCGACCGGCTCCCCGCGCTGGTCGACATAGGCGAACTGGGCGAGCGGCCGGCCCTTGAACGACAGGATCTGGGCGCGCTTGAAATCGAGGCCCGGCACCTGCAGGGCATCGAGCTCGATCGGCAGGCCGAGCCTTGCGGCGACGGTGTCGACGTCGATGCGCTGTTTTGCCGGGTCTGCGGGCACCGCGGCCAGCGTCGCCGTGGTATAGAGCGCCTGGTAGTCGGCAATCGCGACATGCCAACTCCGGTCCGGGCGAACGAGATCGCTCGACCCCGCGACATAGCCGAGCGCCGCGCCCATCACCAGCGCGGCCGCGATCGCAAGCCCTCGGACGCCGACGCGGCGCCGGGGCGTGCGGACCGCCTGCTCGTCCAGACGGGCGCGAAGCCGCTCGACCGGGGCAGCCGCCGCAACGGCGTCGAAGGCGGCACGGACCGCGCCGGTGTCGATGTCGAGATCGGCAAGCCGGGCTCCCAGACGCGGATCCTGCGCCAGGGCCGCCTCGATCTCGCCGCGGCGCACCGCATCGGCAACGCCATCCAGCCAGGCGACGAGATCCTCGTCGGTCATCGGCACCGGGGCTCTCATCCTCGTTTCGCCACCGGCGCGCAGCCCGCGACGCCGTTGTGCCGGACCGACAGCTTGCGGCGCGCGCTGGCCAGCCGGCTCATGACGGTGCCGATCGGAATCTCCAGGTGCTCGGCAGCCTCCTGGTAGGAATAGCCTTCGACGTAGACCAGGAGGACTGCGGTTCTCTGCGCTTCGGGCAAAGCCATGACGTCGGAGAACACCTGATTGCGGTAGAAATTCGATTCCGCGTCCGTGCCGCCGTCCACGAGACCCGCCTCCTCCAGCGGAACCACGCCGGTGCCGCGCCGAACCTTCTCGGCCCGCAGCTGGTTGAGCCAGACCGTCTGCGCGATACGGAACACCCAGCGGTCGAGCCGCGTTCCCGCCTCGAACTGGCCCTCGCGCTCGAGCGCACGCAGGCATGCGGCCTGCACCAAGTCGTCGGCCACGCTGCGATCGCGGCTCAGGACGAAGCAGAATCGCCACAGCCGAGGCAGCAGCCGGTCGAGACCGTCCCTGACGTTCATCGCAAGCACAACCGACGCTCAGCCCCACCGCCGTCCAATGTCGTGACATGCCGTCCGCTTCGCCGCACCCGATCCTGCGGCCCGATGCCGAGCATCGTGCCGCGCCCGGATGCAGGCCACTCAGATCAAAGCTCGATGATCTCGACCACGTGTCTCCCCCTTGCGGTGTCCAGCGCGGCGCCCAGCGACCGCCCGGACATATTATGATTTACAGAGAACACGCGGCCGGGAGGCTTTATTCCCGGCTGCGCGCAAAAAACCCGCGTTGGCGCCTGCGGCACCTCGCCAGATCAAGAGCGCGGTCCCTGGCGGAGGCCACAGGCGGCGAACAATCGGACGCTGTCACGTGTTCTTTACCGCCATCCGGGCCCTGTACCGATCGAATCGAGCAAGAGGATCGCCATGCGACGCACCGCGCTGATCATCGTAGCCGCCCTGTCGACCGCCGCTGCGGCCTCAGCCGGCGAGAACGTATCGCCCGCCGGGGCCAAGGCCTACTTCATCAACCTCAAGGACGGCGACGTCGTCGCCTCACCCGTCACCATCCAGTTCGGCCTGTCCGGGATGGGGATCGCGCCCGCCGGGACGAACGTGCCGAACACCGGCCACCACCACCTCGTCATCGACGAGACGGTCGAGGGACCCGCCCTCAACGAGCCGATCCCGGTCGACGACCGGCACCTCCATTTCGGCAAGGGGCAGACCGAGGCGACCATCGCGTTGCTTCCGGGGACGCATACGCTGCAGATCGTCCTCGGCGACTACAGTCATGTGCCGCACAATCCTCCGGTGATGTCGGACCGCATCACCATCACGGTGCAGTGACGTTCCCGCGGGTGCCGTGGGTCCCGCGAAAAAGCCGGTCTGCCACCCGATTGCCGCCATACCCCTGCGCTTCATCCGCGCTGCAAGCTCACCCGGCAAGACGAGTCCGATGAACGACATGCCGCGCAGGATCACGCACGATGCCGCGCCGCGGCCGGGCGGGAGCATCGACGTGGTGACGCGCGAGGAGCTGGGGCGCTGTGGCCGCTGGGCTCGCGCCTTCGCGCGCGAGCGCAAGGACCACCGCTACTATGAGATCGTCGAGGACACCATCCGGGGGTTCGACTACCGCTACTTCGCGATCCGCGACGGCAGCGGCGAGGCCCGCGCCATCCAGCCGTTCTTCGTCTGCGATCAGGATCTCCTCGCGGGCCTCGATTCGAGGGCCGCGGCGCTGGCGCGGCGCGTCCGGTCGGTGTGGCCGCGCTTCATGCGGATGCGGACACTGATGGTCGGATGCGCCGCCGGCGAAGGCCACCTCGACGAGAGCGCCGACTTTCCGGCGCACCGTCAGGCGGAGCTGCTGGCGGCCGGCGTCACCGCGCATGCCCGTCGACTGCGGGCACAGCTGATCGTGCTCAAGGAATTCCCGGCGCGCTATCGCGAGGCGATGCGCTGCTTCCGGGGCCACGGCTTTGCCCGCATTCCGAGCCTGCCGATGACCAAGCTCTGCATCGACTACCGAAGCTTCGACGAGTACATGCGCATCGCGCTCAACAGCGCGACGCGCACCAAGCTGCGCCGGAAGTTTCGCGCCACCGAGCGCGCGGCGCCGATCGAGCTGAGCATCGTCGACGACATCACGCCGGTCGCCGGTGACATCCATCGGCTCTACCTGCAGGTCTACGCACGCTCCGCCCATCATTTCGAGAAGCTGACGGAGGACTATTTCTGCCGCATCGGGCGGCTGATGCCCGACAAGGTCCGTTTCTTCGTGTGGCGGCAGGACGGCCGGATCGTGGCCTTCACGCTGTGCATGATCGCGGGTGACACCATGTGGGCCGAATATCTCGGCCTCGACTACGCGGTCGCGCTCGACCTGCACCTCTACCATTACGCGGTCCGCGACATGATCACCTGGGGGATCGCCCACGGCTACAAATGGTTTCGCAGCAGCGGGCTGAACTACGATCCCAAACTCCACCTGCGGCACGTGCTGGACCCGATCGACCTGTATGTGCGGCACGTCTCGGCGATCGCCAACGTGCCGCTGCGCTGGGTGCTGCCGCTGCTCGAGCCGACGCGGCACGACGAGACCCTGCGGAAATTCGCCAACTACGCGGACCTGCGGGCTGTCTGGTGACAGCCGGCGGCTCCGTCAGCTCCAGGACATCACGCCGCGATACGGCGGCGTGGGACCCACCAACGCCGGCGGGGCTTGATGCACCGGTCCGGTGATGTCGTACGGGTCGGCGATGGCGTCCTCGAGCAGGCTCGGATCGCGCACGCGGGTGAACTCGACGACCAATCCGACGTCGATGTGCCGCATGACCCGCGATTGAATCCGTCCGACCGTTACCAGTATCCCGACGGGAAGCTTCCTGGCGCAGGCGATGGCCGCTCCGCTCGGCGACATGTCGATGATGGCGCACGGCAGGCGGGTGCCGTTCGGCATGGTGAGCGTGGAGCGCGGATCGCTCGGCACCCGGCGCTCGTGACGACGCAGATCCTCCTCGCGCAACAGGTCGCGGTTGGCGAGCCACGTCAGTTGGGTGGCGAGCTTGTCGCGCTTCTTCGGCGATGCCGAGATGGTGGCGGCGAACCCGTCGGGCCGCACGCGGACCGCAGTGGTCTCGAGGCGGCCCAGTTGATCCGCATAGACGACGACACGCTCGTGCGCCGACGCGGTGACCAGGCCGGTGACCGCGATTCCTCCCGGCGACATGTCGATGATCTGGCACTGCGATTCCTGACCGTCCGCCAGCATGTAGCTGCCGAAGAGATTCACGCGAACGCGATGAAAACGGCGGCCTTCAGAACCATGCCGTTGGAGTGCCGTCGAAGCTGCCATTGTGGCTCCAGCCAGTCAGGGGGAACGGCTGAACCCTACGGCGTGGCGCTTAAGCGCCGGTAAAGAATTCCGGGATCATTCACGGAGTCATTGAAAATGCCGGATCAGATAAATTACGACGGCGTTTGATGAAGTCTTGAACGGTCTTCGCCGAGGTCGCCCGAAATGCGTATTTGTACGTAGTGTGGGGCATGTTCCGCCCGTGGGGAATCGGCGCGTCACGCGCCAGCCCTCGGAGATCGCGCGTCGGACAAGCCCGACTTGCCTGCGCAAGGTCGGGCATAACGGAGGGGGTCATTTGTCAACCCGAACGGGCCTTGTGGTTGATGGCGCACGACGATGAACGCTTGCAACCATCTTTTCGATTTCTCGAAGTGCGGGACGCTTCGGCCGTATGATGGAATACGCGTCCCTGCTATGTTTGCCCTATTCGCATGCGGCCTGCAGTAGCCGAGGTCTGCAGCGCTTCAACCACGCATGGCAGACCGGAATAACGTCGCAGCCATAAAGCCAAGCCACATCATAATTTCCTCCGGCTGATGACGTAAAGATGACAGTCCAGCATCGATATCGATCGCATAGATCCTGTCGTTGCTGGAGATCCATCAAAATTCTTGCATACCCACGATTGGGCCTTGTGCGGGGAAAACCCGATGCCCAGATACGGGAAGCGCCAGCGCGAATAATGCGCGGACTTGTCTGATCCGATCCTTCCTGGTTGGCAGGCAGAATTTTGCCGGCCGTCCGAGAAATATCGGTTTGAAAACTTCGAATGTCTCGGGAGGAATTCCATGTCGAAGAAGTCTGCCGAACACCACAGAAAAGCGTCGGAACATCTCACGCATGCGGCACGCCATCATGGCGAAGCCGCCAAGCATTACGATACCGGCGAGCACACGATGGGAGCACACCATGCGCAAACAGCGAGGGGTCACGTGATTCACGCCAGAGGGCACGACGAGGAGGCCGTGAAGGCCCACGTCGAGGAGCACGGCAAGAAATAATGCCGAGCTGCTGCTCGGCCGGTTGGGGGCGCATCGCATTACAGCCTTGTCGTTACAACGCGTGCCGGTCGGCGCCAGAGCAGGTCCGTGCCAATGTCGATCGTAAAGTACATCTCATCGCCCACCGAGATTTCCGCGGGCCGGGACTACGTGCTGGTCATGTATGGCGACGAATACCGGCAAGCGAGACATTCGCTGGGTCTGACCATCACGGTCGCCCACAACCCGTCAAAAACAATCAGCGACCTTTCCTTCCTGGCGGCTGTTCATTCAGCCAAGGAGATCGCTAAACGAGAGGGCATTTCGCGGGTTTTTGCCTGCAAACATCAGTCCGCGTAGCTTGCGCCGGGCCAGGTGGCGGGCGCAGCGCGCGCGTACTGCGGCGGCCGCGGGACCTCGGCGCCGAGTTCGTGGGCCGCGTGCCACCCCCAACGCGGATCGTCGAGCATCGCGCGGGCGAGCGCGATCATGTCGGCCTTGCCGTCCTGCAGGATCGCCTCGGCCTGGCGCGGCGTGGCGATCAGGCCGACGGCGCGGGTCGCGATGTCGGCCTCGCGGCGCACCCGTTCGGCGAACGCCACCTGATAGCCGGGCCCGATGGTGATCTTGGTGTCCGCGGTGACACCGCCCGACGACACGCAGACATAGTCGAGGCCGGCGGCCTTCAGCGCGCGGGCGTGGGTGACGGCGTCGTCGGGCGTCAGCCCGTCGTTGCGCCAGTCGCTGCCGGTGATGCGGGCGCCGAGCGCGACCGCATCGGGAACGACCGCGCGCACCGCCGCGGCCACCTCCAGCGGGAAGCGCAGGCGGTTGTCGAGCGAGCCGCCGTAGCGGTCGGTCCGCTGGTTGGACACCGGCGAAACGAACGAGTGCAGCAGATAGCCGTGCGCCATGTGCAGCTCGATCGCATCGAAGCCGATGCGCGCGGCGCGCACCGCCGCATCGACGAAGGCCTCGCGCACCCGGGCGAGGTCGCGGTCGGCCATCTGGCGCGGCGGCGGCCACGAACCGCCGAACGCGATCGGCGACGGCCCCACGGTCTCCCAGGGGTCGGCGTCGGCGTCGAGCCCGCGGCCGCCCTCCCACGGACGCTGCGACGATCCCTTGCGGCCGGCGTGCCCGATCTGGATGCCGAGCCGGGCGGAGCCGTGGCGGCGGCAATGGGCGACGACCCGCGCCAGCGCCGCCTTGCATTCATCCGAGTAGATGCCGAGACAGCCGTGGGTGATGCGGCCGCGCCGCTCCACCGCGGTCGCCTCGACGACGAGCAGCGCGGCGCCGGAGTTGGCCAACATGCCGAGGTGCACGAAGTGCCAGTCGTTGGCGCAGCCGTCGTCGGCGCTGTACTGGCACATCGGCGAGACCACGATGCGGTTCGAAAGCTCGAGGCCGGCGAGGCGGATCGGCGAGAACAGTTTGCTCATGGGGCTCCCGTGAGTTTGTTGGGATGGAATGTTGAGCGGCGCATGGTCTTGTCGGCGAACCGGTATCCACTTCGCCGGAACATGCGCTAGCCACCACCGACCCGCATGACGGCGAGCGCCAGGGTCTGCGCCCGCGGCACCATGCTGTCGATCTCGAGATATTCGTCCGGCGTATGGGCGCGGGCGCCGATCGGCCCGGTGGCGCACAGCGTCGGCGCGCCGGCGTGGGCGGCGAAGCCGGAGTCGGCACAGCCGCCGGTGAACTCGCCCGCGACCTTCAGGCCGAGCTCGCCGGCGCAGCCGGCGTAGAGCTCGAACAAGCGGCGGGCATCGGTGGTCTCGACCAGCGGCAGGAACTCGCCGGTGATCTCCAGGCGCGCCGAGGCGCCGGGCACAAAGCTCGTCGCCATGATCTCGCGGATCTTGCCCATCGCGGACTCGCGGTCGGCCGGCGCGACGTAGCGCAGGTCGATCTCGCCCTTCGCCCACGGCGCCACCGTGTTGACGGTCTGCCCGCCGGAAATCAGCCCGACATTGACGGTGGTGCCGCGGGCGAGGTCGGTCAACGCATGCAGCGCGATGGTCTTGCGGGCGAGCTCCTCGATGGCGCTGATGCCGTCGGAAAAGTTGGCGCCCGAATGCGCTGCCTTGCCGGTCACCTCGAAACGCATGAACACGCCGCCCTTGCGGCCGGTGACCACGTTGCCGCCCGGCCGGCCGGGCTCGGAGTTGAACACCGCGCGGGCGCGCCGCGCCTCGCTCTCGATCAATGCGCGCGACGACGGCGAGCCGATCTCCTCGTCGGCGGTGAACAGGCCGACCAGCGGCGCCGGCGCCCCGAATCTCGCGAACGCCGCCAGCACGAAGGCGTTCATCACCAGGCCGGCCTTCATGTCGGCGACGCCCGGCCCATAGGCGCGGCCATCGTCGATGCGAAACGGCCGCCGCGCCGCCTCCCGGCGGGGAAATACCGTGTCGCGGTGGCCCATCAGCAGGATCGACG
>JBEKZK010000111.1:0-9845 GCA_049509935.1 Xanthobacteraceae bacterium
GAAATAGCCGGCGAACTGGGCCTGGGCGACCCATTTCAATTGCAGCGTCACCTTGTCGGCGGCGTGCGCGGTGCCGAGCGTGAGCGCCAGTCCGACACCGGCGATGAAAGCGCGTCTGATCGTCATGAAGGTCTCCTCGACGTTGCAACCTGGAGCCGAGTCAGGTCCGGTAGGACGGGTGCCAGAAGGTGGCCGCGCGCTCGGCGAGCGCGACCACCCCGTAGAAAGCCGTGCCGGCGAGCGCGGCGAGCGCGATCTCGGCCCACACCATGTCGAGCGACATCCTCGCCACCTCGATGGAGATGCGAAAGCCCATGCCGACCACCGGCGTGCCGAAGAACTCCGCCACGATGGCGCCGATCAGCGCCAGTGTCGAATTGATCTTCAGCGCATTGAACACGAACGGCATGGCGGCGGGCAGCCGCAGCTTGAGGAGCGTCTGCCGGTAGTCGGCGCCGTACGACCGCATCAGGTCGCGCTCGACCCGGCCGGCAGCCGCAAGGCCGCTCACGGTGTTCACCAGCATCGGAAAGAACGTCATCACGACGACGACCGCCGCCTTGGACGGCCAGTCGAAGCCGAACCACATCACCATGATCGGCGCGATGCCGACGATCGGCAGGGCGGAGACGAAGTTGCCGAGCGGCAGCAGCCCGCGCTGCAGGAACGGGACGCGGTCGGCGACGATGGCGGCAAGGAAGCCCGTCGAGCAGCCGATCAGGTAGCCCGACAGCACGCCGCGGACGAAGGTCTGAACGAAGTCGGCGCCGAGCGACGGCAGCGAGGTTACGAACCGCTCGAATATTGCGCTGGGCGCCGGCATCAGCACCGACGGCACGCCGAACCCGCGCACCGCGACCTCCCACAGATAGAACAGGAAGGCGCCGAACAGGAGCGGGATCGCCAGCCCGATGAGACGCTGCGCCGCGGCGGCCCGCGGCTCCAGCCCGGACAGCCCGGCGACCGCCGCGGCGGCGCACATCCAGGCGGCCCCGACGATGGCCCAGAAGGCGGCGCCCGCCTGGCCGGCGATCGCCGGTGCGTCCAGCAGCGCAAGGGTGACGGCGGCCAGCAAGACAGCCGCGAGCATCTGCAGAAGGATCGCCACCAGATCGTCGTATCGCGCTGCCACGATCGCGCCGGCCGCCACCGCGATCGCCGCCAGCGGACCCGGCCGGTCGAGCAGGCTGGCGCCGGGGGCCAGCGGCAGGACCAGCGCCGCCACCAGGCACATCGCGCCGACCACCGAGCCGATCTGGCGCAGCGTCATGGCGCGCCGCCCATGTGCCGCAGCACCAGCCGCTCGGCGCCACCGATGATCGCCACCAGGGCGGACGCCAGCCGCGCCGCGGCGAACAGTGCAGCCCACATCTGGATCGTCTGCCCATAGTAGGAGGCGGCTAGCAGCCGGGCGCCGAGACCGGCCTGGGCGCCGGTCGGCAGCTCGCCGACGATGGCGCCGACCAGCGAAGCGGCGATCGCGACCTTCAGGCTGATGAACAGGAACGGCATCGAGGCGGGCCAGCGCAGCTTGCGGAACGATTGGGCGGCGGTCGCCGACCAGGTGCGCATCAGGTCGCCCTGGATCGGATCCGGAGAGTTGAGCCCCTTCACCATCCCGACCGTGATGGGAAAGAAGCACAGGTACGCCGAGATGATCGATTTTGGCAACAGGCCACGGATTCCGATGGCGCCGAGCACGACGATGACGATCGGCGCGATCGCCAGGATGGGAACCGTCTGCGACGAGATGATCCATGGCAGCAGGCTCTTTTCCAGGGTCCGGACGTGGATGATCAGCACCGCGAGCGCGATCCCGAGCACCGACCCGAGCAGGAAGCCGACCACCGTCGCCGACAGCGTGACCCAGCCGTGATAGACGAGGCTGCGGTTCGAGGTCGGCGGCAGCGTGAACAGGGAGCTCCACAGCTCCGCGAGGATCTGATGCGGCGCCGGCAGCACCGGGCGTTCGGACTCGAGCGTGCCGGCGATGACGTCGCCCACCGTATAGGGGGTCTCGTCGCGCTCGAACTGGTCGCGCACGCCGGAGAAATTCATCGCGATCGCCGCCAGGTACCAGGCGATCGTCAGCGCCAGGACCACGGCGGCGACCGGCCCGGCATGTCCGGACCCGATCCGGGCCCGGATGCCGGACTCGGGGCGCCGGGCAACAACGTCAGTCGTCATAGGCATGTCCGGCCCGCAGGCCCTGGCGCACCCGATGGGCGATCTCGAGGAATTCCGGAGTCTCGCGAATGTCGAGCGTGCGGGCTCTGGGGAGGTCGCAGTCGACCACGTCGATGATCCGTCCCGGCCGCGGCGACATGACCACGATCCTGGTCGACAGGAACACGGCCTCCTGGATCGAATGGGTGACGAACACGACGGTCTTGAACGTGCGGTCCCACAGCTTCAGCAGCTGCTCGTTGAGATGGTCGCGCACGATCTCGTCGAGCGCCCCGAACGGCTCGTCCATGAGCAGCAGCGCCGGATCGAAGCTGAGCGCCCGGGCGATCGAGGCGCGCTGCTGCATGCCGCCGGATAGCTGCCAGGGGAACTTGCGCTCGAAGCCGGTGAGATTGACCAGCGCCAGATAGCGTCCGGCGCGCGCCTTCCGCTCCGCCGCCGGCAGCCCCATGATCTCCAGGGGCAGCATCACGTTGCGTTCCACGGTGCGCCAGGGATAGAGCGCCGGCGCCTGGAACACATAGCCGTAGCGCCGGTTGAGCCGCGCCTGCCGCGCCGTCAGGCCATTGACCGACAGCGTTCCGGCGGTTGGCTGCTCGAGATCGGCAATGAGGCGCAGCAATGTGGTCTTGCCGCAGCCGGAAGGGCCGATCAGCGAGACGAATTCGCCCTCGTCGATATTCAGATCGACGTTCGACAGCGCCGCGACCGGACCGTCGGCGGTATCGAAGGTGAGCGACAGGCCGCGCGCGTCGATTGCCGGATGCTTCGGGCTCGACCTGTCAGCGACTTCGATGATTTTCTCAACGGATGGGTTGATCTTGCCGATTGTGTTCACGTTTGTCGACCGAGAAGGGCGCCTTGTAGCCCGGATGAAGCGCAGCGAAATCCGGGGGCGGCCGTGCCGCAAGTCCGGCAGTGATCCCGCATCTCGCTGCGCTCGATTGCCCCGCGAAGCCGAGCGTAACGCCGTGATGTGAGCTACCGGATACCACCCTCGTGGCCCAATGTTCGTGCAAAGACCGAGCCAGCGCAAGGTCGGCGTCGGCGGCCGGCCTTGGAACGACGCCAATCAGGCTCGTGGCATGGCACGAGGACTGCATCCAAAGTAGACCCAGGCGATCAGTCCAATCGCGGACGGCGCGGCTCGGCGCCACGCAACAGGCTCGGAAAAATCATGACCAGGGCGATACGCGGCCGGCTCGTGAGCTTCACCGGTGATCCGGCACATGACGCGGGCGCCGTTCGCTATCGGCCCGACGGGGTCGTGGTGATCGACGAAGGGGGGCGGATCAGCGCCGTCGGCGAGGCCGGCGAGCTCCTGCCGGGGCTGCCGCCGCAGACGCCGGTCGATCACTTCCCCGACGACCTGATCCTGCCGGGGCTGATCGACACCCACATCCATTACGTTCAGGTCGAGGCGATCGCCTCGTATGGGGCGCAGCTGCTCGATTGGCTCAATAACTACGCATTCGTGGCCGAGCTGAAATTCGCCGATCCCGCAGTGGCCGCGCGCCAGGCCACCTTCTTCCTCGACGAGCTGCTGCGCAACGGCACCACCACGGCACTGATCTATTGCAGCGTGCACCCGCAATCCGCCGAGGCGCTGTTCGCCGAAGCGGCGCGCCGCCACATGGGGGTGATCGCCGGCAAGGTCATGATGGACCGCAATGCGCCGGCCGCGCTCACCGACACCGCGCAGTCGTCCTACGACGACAGCAAGGCGCTGATCGGCCGCTGGCACGGCCGCGACCGCCTGCGCTACGCGATCACCCCGCGCTTCGCCATCACGTCGACGCCGGAGCAGCTCGAAGCCGCCGCGACGCTCAAGCGCGAGCACCCGGACTGCCACGTGCAGACCCACCTGTCGGAGAACCTCGACGAGATCGCCACCACGCTGCGGCTCTATCCTGAGGCCACGAGCTATACCGACGTCTATCATCGCTATGGCCTGCTCGGTCCGCGCACCGTGCTCGGGCACTGCATCCATCTCGGGGAGGGGGAGCGCGAGATGCTGTCCGCCACCCGGTCGGTGGCGGCGTTCTGCCCGACCTCGAACCTGTTTCTCGGGTCGGGACTGTTCGACTACGCCGCCATGACCGACTCCCGCCGACCGGTGCGCGTCGCGATCGCCAGCGATGTCGGCGGCGGCACCAGCTATTCGATGCTGCAGACCGCCAACGAGGCCTACAAGGTCCTGGCGCTGCGCGGCATCAAGCTGCCGGGCTGCCGGGCGTTCCACATGATGACGCGGGGAAACGCCGAAGCCCTCGGGCTGGAGCAGGAGATCGGCAGCCTGGAAGCCGGCAGGTACGCCGACCTCGTCGTGCTCGACGCGCGGGCGACGCCGGCGATGCGCCGGCGCATGGCGGCGGTGGCGGACCGGCTCGACGAGGAGCTGTTCGTGCTGATGATGATGGGCGACGACCGGTCGGTGAAGGCGACCTACGTGCGGGGGGAGCCCGCCAAGCTCGCGTGAGCGTCGTGGGCCGTCAGCCCGGAAACCGGAAACGCCCGCCCCGGACGACCCGGAGCGGACGTTTCAACCGCCTGCAGCGCGATTGGATCAGAGCACGTGCCAGGCCAGACCGACGAACCAGGTCTCCTCGCGTCCGCCGATCAGCGTGCTGGCATCGCTGCCGAACTTGTTGTTCCAGTACTTGTAGCCAACGAACACATCGTAGAGGTGGGGCTTGTTCAAGGCGAGCTTGCCGACGTCCAGCCACAGCCGGCTGTCGGTATAGGTCTCGGTCTTGGTCTTGTTGCCGAACCCGTCGTTTCCCTTCGGCGGGATGATGGCGGTGAAGTTGGTGACGCGCAGCGGCAGCCCGGTGAAAGTCAGCGGCTGCTCCAGGGAGGCTTCGAACTCGGGAACCGTGTTGAAGGTGACGTTGGGGGTGATGATGCCGGGCAGGCCGACGTGGTTCCACTCCTGGTAGGCGTGGACGTAGAGGTTCAGGAAGCCCTGGGGCACCGCGACCGCGACCTGAAGGCCGCCGACGACGTCCTTCTTCTCCGGAACGAAGCCGTTGTTCTCGGTCTCCCAGTCGCCGCCGAAGGAGAAGGAGATGTCCTTGACCGGGCCGAAGGTGAACGCCTTGCTGTGGGTCAGCGCGTTCCAGCTCCAGGTTCCGCGATAGACGCCGTAGAACTCCATCGCACCTTCGGAGTTGACGCATGACGGCGCCCCGCCCCAGCAATTCGCCGGGTCGCGATTGTCCGACTGCAGCCAGTCGAGGTTGACGAAGTTGGTGCCGTACTGCCAGGCATCGATATGGGTGATCGATCCGACGTTCTTGCCGGTGGTGCCGACGCCGGGATCGGTCGCGGTGAACTCGTACCGATAGCTGACGAAGGTGTCCTGGAAGAGGAAGAACGACGGCGCAGGCGCGGCCGGCGCCTTGGTGTAGCCCGGGCTGGGCATCGGGGCGGGAGGAGGCGCAAACAGGCTCTGGTTCGCCAACGCGTGCCACGCCAGACCGACGAACCACGTCTCCTCGCGTCCGCCGATCACCGTGTTGGCATCGCTGCCGAACTTGTTGTTCCAGAACTTGTAGCCGACGAAAACGTCGTAGAGGCCGGGCTTGTCGAACGCGACCTTGCCGACGTCCAGCCACAGCCGGCTGTCGGTGTAGACCTCGGTCTTGGTCTGATTCCCGAACCCGTCGTTGCCCTTCGGCGGGATGATGGCGGTGAAGTTGGTGACGCGCAGCGGCAGCCCGGTGAAGGTCAGCGGCTGCTCCATGGAGGCTTCGAACTCGGGAACCGTGTTGAAGGTGACGTTGGGGGTGATGATGCCGGGCAGGCCGACGTGGTTCCACTCCTGGTAGGCGTGGACGTAGAGGTTCAGGAAGCCCTGGGGCACTGCGACCGAGACCTGGAGGCCGCCGACGACGTCCTTCTTTTCCGGAACGAAGCCGTTGTTCTCGGTCTCCCAGTCGCCGCCGAACGAGAACGAGATGTCCTTGACCGGGCCAAAGGTGAACGTCTTGCTGTGGGTCAGCGCGTTCCAGCTGAACGTTCCGCGATAGACCCCGTAGAATTCCAGTGCGCCTTCGGAGTTGTTGCAGATCGCTCCGTTGGCGGCCGAGCAGAACGCCGGGTCTCTGGATGTCGACTGCAACCAGTCCAGGTTGACGAAGTTGGTGCCGTACTGCCAGGCATCGACGTGGGTGATGCCCCAGATGTCCTTCGGCGTGGTCCCCACTCCGGGGTCGGTCCCGGTGAACTCGTGCCGATAGCTCAGGAACGTATCCTGGAACAGAAAGAACGGCGCCGGTGCCGCGGGCACTGGCGTGGCTTTGTAAACGTCCATGTCGGCAGCAGCCGCCATGCCGACCGCCACGGTCGCGAACACGCTGCCGAGAAGAACTGATGTCAGTCTCATGAAGATCCCCCGAAGTTCCCTTGCATACAATTTATGACGTGAATTTCGCGCTCAGAAGCCTCAATTTTCCTCAGAGTCGGACACTTTCGGTGCCAATTGCCGATAAATTTTCGTTGTCGCCCCATCTGGATACAGTCCAACGCGCGCCGTCGCGAGATCCAGATCCCGATGTAAGGTACGGAAATGGTTCGTTTTTCTGGTACGGACGCAGGTTCGACGGGTTCCGCAGTGATTGCACCCAAATTGAGGTACCCGGGCGCCGCGCTGCCTATCTGCTCGCCATGCCGTTCGCGACGAGATTGCGAATTTGAAATGATGTTGCCGAATTGACACAAATTTTTGGTCGGCCGACAGCGCAAGATGCGCTGACGGCGGGTTGCCGGGATGGCGGGGGCGCCGTTGCGACTCCGTAGCGCGTCGAATCCGCGACCATGTGCCGACTCGGCTCGAGCACTGGCTGCCCTCTCGGGCTCTTCTGTTGAGGACGTTTTTGTTGGATCATGACCCGGAACCAGCTTGGGGCAGCCCACATGCGTCGTGACGTCCGTTTCATCCGCCGGGGGCGGACCGTGAGCCTCGACGGCATGCCGCCGATGCTGACCCTGCTCGACTACCTGCGCCTGACCGAGCGGGCGACCGGCACCAAGGAGGGCTGTGCCGAGGGCGATTGCGGCGCCTGCACGGTGGTGCTGCGCCGGCTCGTGGACGGCCGGATCGCCTATGAGCCGGTGAATTCCTGCATACTCCTCGCCGGCCAGGCGGACGGCTCCGACGTGATCGTGGTCGACGACCTCGCCGACGGCGATGCCCTGCATCCGGTCCAGGACGCCCTGGTGGCGCTGCACGGCTCGCAGTGCGGCTTCTGCACGCCGGGCTTCGTCATGGCGCTGTTCGGGCTCTATCATGCGGGCCGGGACGTGCCGCCCGATCGGGCCCGGGTGAACGACTGGATCGCCGGCAACCTGTGCCGCTGCACCGGCTATCGGCCGATCGTCGACGCGGGGCTCGCCGCCTGCACCGGCGTCGCGCGGGACCGCTTCGCCGCCGAGGAGCCCGAGGTCCGCACGGCGCTCGCAGCGCTCGATGACGGACAGGATCTGCTGGTCGGCACCAACGCGCGCTTCTTCGCCGCGCCGTCGAGCATCGAGCAGCTGGCAAGGCTGTTTGCGGCGCATCCCGATGCGGTGCTGGTCGGCGGTGCGACCGATGTCGGGCTGTGGATCACCAAGCAGCTGCGCGATATCCAGAAAATCATCTGGCTGGGCCGCGTCCGCGATCTCGGGCGGATCGAGGAGACCGCCGAGGCGGTCACGTTCGGCGCGACGGTGACCCACCAGGCGGCGCTGCCGTATCTCGCGGCCATCGATCCGGACCTGGGCGAGCTGATGCGGCGGTTCGCCAGCGTCCAGGTGCGCAATGTCGGGACGCTCGGCGGCAATATCGCCAACGGATCGCCGATCGGGGACGCGCCGCCCGCCCTGATCGCGCTCGGCGCCACGCTGACGCTCCAGCGCGGCGACCACACCCGCACGCTGCCGCTCGAGGATTTCTTCCTGTCCTATGGCAAGCAGGATCGGCAAGCCGGGGAGTTCGTGCGCTCCGTCCGGGTGCCGAAGCTCGCCGCAAACGAGAGGTTCCGCTGCTACAAGATCGCCAAGCGCTTCGATCAGGACATTTCCGCCGTGATGGGCGCATGTAAGATCACGCTCGCCGGAACCTCGGTGGCGGCGGCGCGAATCGCATTCGGCGGCATGGCGGCGATCCCGTCGCGGGCGCGCGGCGCGGAGGCGCGACTGCAGGGCGCCGATCTTCACGATGCCGCCACCTGGACCGCCGCGCTGCACGCGCTCGACGAGGATTTCACCCCGATCGACGATCAGCGCGCCAGCGCCGGCTATCGTCGCCAGGTGGCGCGGGCGCTGCTGCAGAAGGCGCTGACCGAGATTGCGGGAACGCCCAGCGGTCTCACCCGCGTGGTCGGCGTGCGGGAGGATGCCGATGCGGCCGGTTCCTGAGCCGATCGAGGCGGAAGCGCCGCTGCGCACCGTGCGGGTGCCGACGCCGCACGATTCCGGCGTCCGTCACGTGCGCGGCAGCGCCACCTACGTCGACGACATCCGCGAGCCCGAGGGCACCCTGCACGTCGCGGTCGGCGGCGCACCGGCGGCGCGCGGAAGACTGAAGACGGTCGATCTCGCCGCGGTGCGCGCCGCTCCCGGCGTCGTCCTGGTGCTGACCGCCGCCGACATCCCGGGCAAGAACGACGTGAGCCCGGTCAAGGGCGATGATCCGATGCTCGCCGATGGCGTCGTCGAGTTCCACGGGCAGGTGGTGTTCGCGGTCGCCGCCGTGACCCGCGACGCCGCCCGCCGCGCTGTGCGGCTCGCCCGGATCGAGGTCGAGGCCGAGGAGCCGCTGGTCGATGTCGACCAGGCGCTGGCGGCGGGATCGCACATCCTGCCCGACTATGCCTTCGTGACCGGGGATGCGGCGACGGCGCTGGCGCAAAGCCCGCGGCGGGTCGCGGGCACGTTGCGCATCGGCGGCCAGGAGCACTTCTACCTCGAGGGCCAGGTGTCGCTCGCGATCCCCGGCGAGGACGAGATGCTGATCCACACCTCGAGCCAGCATCCGAGCGAGCTGCAGCACATCGTGGCCCACGTGCTGCATCTGCCCAATGCGGCGGTCACCGTCGAGGTGCGGCGCATGGGCGGCGCGTTCGGCGGCAAGGAGACCCAGGCGGCGCAGTGGGCCGCCATCGCGGCGCTGGCGGCGCGCATCACCGGGCGGCCCTGCAAGATCCGGCTCGATCGCGACGACGACATGATCATGACCGGCAAGCGCCACGACTTCCGCCTCGACTACCAGGCAGGGTTCGACGCCGACGGACGGATCACGGCGCTCGATGCGCGCTTTGCCTCGCGCTGCGGCTACTCGGCGGACGTGTCGGGGGCGATCAACGACCGCGCCATGTTCCACACCGACAACTGCTACTTCCTTCCCGTCGCCGCCATCGTCTCCAAGCGGATGAAGACCAATACGGTCTCTAACACCGCGTTCCGCGGGTTCGGCGGGCCGCAGGGCATGATGGGGATCGAGCGGGTGATCGACGCAATCGCATGGTCGCTCGGGCTCGATCCGCTCGATGTGCGCAAGCGCAACCTGTACGGCCCCGGCCGCGACATGACGCCGTACGGCATGCAGGTCACCGACAACATCCTGCCCGAGCTCGTCGATGCGCTCGAGACCTCGTCGGACTACCGGGCACGGC
>JBEKZK010000112.1:0-9763 GCA_049509935.1 Xanthobacteraceae bacterium
CGCGGCGGCGTCCATCGCTGCCTTGATGAATTGGCGTGCGTTGCCCGTCGCAAAGTCAAAGCTGTCCTGGCGTTGGTCGTTCATCCGGTTGATCGCAGGGGAGACATGCCGGCGCCACAGCTCGTAGCTCTTCTTGGTCTTGTCGAAATCAGCCCAGTTGTGGGCGAGTTGCAGAAAGACTCCGAACGCGCCCTGCTTTTCCTGCAAGCGGCGGATCTGAGCGATGGCGTCCTCCGGCGTTCCCACCACCGCGGCGCCTTCGTCGACCATAGAGGTGCACCGCCGCGGAGCGGATCCCGGCCAGGTGGACGATCGAGATTCTGGAACGCTGTGCGGTCCGCCTGGGCGAGCCGCTGTTCGGACTGAAGTACGCGCAGGCGCTCGATCCCAAGAGCTTGGGTCCGATCAGCCTGTTCTGGCGCTACGCACCCACGCTTCGATACAATAACCGCTTTACCTCCCGGATCTTGCACATGCACCGTGAGGGTGTGGTCGTTGCGCTGACCATCGAGGAGGACGAAGCCGCCTTCGTTTACCGCATGGATGTCGAGTTGCGCCGTAACGCGCGGCAGTTCGTCGAAACCAACCTGAGTTTCGCCTTGCGGATCTGCCGCTCGATCGTGGGCGCGGGATGGTCTCCGATCCGCGTCGCCTTTGCTCACCAACCGGCTTGCGATCCGGAGCGCTATGCCGAGATCCTGAATGCATCGGTATCCTTCGAGGCGCCGGAGGACGCAATTGTCGTCAGACCTGCGGACCTCGACCGCAAATCGACGGGCCACGACGCCGAGCTCTTGGAGTTCGTCGAGCGCAGCCTGATCGCCTCCGTGGAACGGGATCCTCTGGGGTTCCGGCAGCGGCTCGAACGGACCATCGATGATCTGCTCGCCATGCAGAATCCGCGCCTGAGCGCGGCGGCGGCGGCGATGGGGATGTCAGACCGTACCCTGCAGCGCCGCTTGGCCTCTGAAGGTACCTCCTTCCAGCACCTCCTTTGCGAACGACGCCGTCGAATCATTGAGGGAAGCCTGCTCCGGCAAAAGCGGCCATCCCTGTCGCTGCTGGCCGAGCGAACCGGCTACTCGGATGCCAGCGCGGTGTCGCGGTTCATGCGAGCCCAGTCGGCCCACCTGGGCCGGTAGTGCAGGCGCTCACAAATCCGCCGCACTAGAGATTGAGGTCGACGTCGGAATCGGCGAACGTGAACGTCACGTCGTCGGGGTCGATCAGGTGGCCGGGCCCGTCCGGCGACCACATGAAGGCCGGGGCGCGACGCTTCAGGATGGGGCCGAGCACGGGCAGGCCCGACGACAGGAAGCCGCACGCGGCCAAAGCCTTGCGGTGCGGACCGACCGTCGTCGCCATTGCCGCCAGCACGACGCGCAGGCGCGCCGCGATCGTCACCGCCCGGGCGACGAGCGCCCGCAGCACCACCGGATCGTCGTCGACGGCGACCAGGTCGGTGATCATGGCGGCGTCGAGCCGGCCGAGGACGCGGCTGCTGCCGCGCGTCATCTTCCGCACCACCACATATCCGGCCGCCTCGCCCGCCACCGAGGCGACGCAGACGTGATAGGTCCGCTCGCCGCAGACGGCGAGACGCCACTCCCATTCGGCTGCGCCTCGACGCATGCGCGCGGACGCATCGCCGGCCCGGCGCGCCTCGATGGCGTCGAGATCGCCGGCGAGATCATCGAGGCCATCCCCTCCCGACAGCACCCGGACATGGAGATCGATGCCGATGCTCGCCCCGACCAGACGGAGCGGCAGGCTTGCAAGCGCCGGCAACGGCAGGACCATCAGCGACGAGCCGCAGGGGCCCTTCCAGCCGAGCTTCTTGAAATTGGCGATCGCGGCGTCCGAAATCGAAAAGGCGTAGACGAGCTGGCCGGGCCTCGCCAGGTGGCGGGCCATGCGCTTGCCCAGCCCCTTGCCGGCATGGCGCGGGAGGACATACCACTCGCAGATCGCCACGGCGGACACCGGGCTGCCGTCGACGATCCATTCGGCCGGACGCACCGCGCAGATGCCGGTCATGGCTCCGGTTGCCGGCTCGACGGCGGCGACCGCGCAGCCCGGCTCGGCGCGCCGCCACCAGCTCGACAGGATGCGATCGTTCGGCTGCCGGTCCGGCCAGGCCGCGGCCGCAAACGACAGCAGCCGGCGATCGTCGATCGACCGCGCCGGAACGAAGGCATCCTCTTCGGCGCGCGACTGGTCGACCGCCGGACTCATGGCACCGCCGTGGCGGCGGCGGCGTGGTCAGACGAGAGGCCGTCGGCGAAGGCCCCCATGGTGCGGATCTCGATGCGCCCGCGGGCGGCCTCATCGGCGGCGTGGGCGAGAAACCACGCGATCGTGTCGAGCTGCTCGTGGCGCCGGTAATAGAAATTCGACGGGTGAAACCAGAGATGAAACGTGCCGCCGGACCGCTCCGCGCGGGCGAGGCCCATGCGGAGCTTGGCCCGGGTGACGGCGGGCAGGATGAAACGTCGGGGGCCGTTGCGTCCGAGCAGCAGCATCGAGCCCGGGATATCGACGAGGCGACCGGTCTTGATCGCCGTGACGGCGCGAGGAGGGACCGGCAGAATCTTGTCGGCGAGATTGACGGCCTGCCCGATCCAGCGGCCGGCCCGGCGCGCCGCAGCGGTCCAACCCGCGTCGGGACCGCGAAACGTGCGCAGTCCGGCTTCCGCCACGGCGCCGAGATGGCCGATGGCGTTGCGGGGAAACACGAAGGACCGGAACGGCAGGCCGTTGGCACGATGGACCTCCGCCGCGAAGGCGAGATCGTCCCGGGCCGGCGCGTCGGCGACGTCGGCGAAATAGATGTGCCGGCCGCCATGGCTGCCGATCTCGTGGCCGGCGCGCGCCTTCACGATCCGTTCGACGATGTCCGGGGCGTACCAGCAGGCAGGGGCGCCAGGCCGCTCCCGCGCACTGCTTTGATCGAGCAGGGCTGCAACCATCGCCCAGGTCGCGGCGACCTGATAACGGTCGAACAGATCGAGCAGCGCCGTGCAGATCGGCCGCTCCGCGGCTTCCGCCAACCGCAGATCTTCGGGCGTCAAGATGTCCCAGACGCCCCATGCGAGCTCGAGGTCGATCGAAATCGTCAGTACGCCCTTCCGCATTCGACCCTCATCAGCCGCCCCGCCGGAAACCGCGGACGGATACGCGAGGCCACCGGCTCACGGCAGCTCACGCCGCCGGGAAGGTGCGACTGACCGTTGTTGGGCGATCCGCTGCGTGGTTTTGGTTAAATTGATCGACATTGAATCGTCGCCTTTACCGCCGCGACGCTCCTAACTACATATGTTCGTTGATCGGGGTCAAGGCTGATGCACGCGTGGTCAGCGGCGAAAATCCGCGCTCGCCAGATAACGGATTCCGACTTGAGCCGGGTGGCCGATCGGCTCAAGAAGGGATTCGGGCGGCAACGTACCCTGCGGTACTGGCAGCAGGCGCTGGCGCGACTCGCGCAACATCCCTCGCCGCAGGAAATGCCGAAATACGGCTACCTGATGGAGCGCGAAGGCGTCCCGATCGGGATCATACTTCTGATCCATTCGCGGGTGCGGACCGATCACGGTTGGACGGTGCGGTGCAATCTGTCGAGCTGGTATGTCGAGCCCGCCTTCCGCAGCCATGCGCCGCTGCTTGTCGCGCAGGCGCTCAAGCGCCGGGATGTCACCTACCTGAACATGTCGGCGGCGCCGCACACGCGCCCGATCATCGAGGCGCAGGGATTCACTCGCTACAGCAACGGGCAGTTCGTGTCGTTGGCGCTACCCGCTCTGCTCACCCGGACGACAGAGCGGTTGATCGGCGCCGAGACGCTGCCCGATGCGCCGTTCGAGACCTTCGAGCGCGATCTGCTGCTCGACCACGTCCGCTACGGCTGCGTCGGCGTGTGGTGCGCGACGGCCGAGCGCGCCTATCCGTTCGTCTTCGCGCCGCGCAGATTGAAGGGGTTCATTCCCTCCGTGCAGCTGATCTACTGCCGCCACACGGAGGACTACGCGCGGTTCGCGCGGCCGATCGGGGCGTATCTGGCGGCGCGCGGCAAGCGCCTGGTCCTGGTCGATGCCGCCGGACCGATCCGCGGCCTGCCTGGTTGCTACGTCGACGGGCTGGCACCCCGATACTTCCGGGGTCCGGCGTTCCCCCGTCTGGGGGACCTTGCGTATTCGGAAGCCGCATTGTTCGGAATGTAGCAAGCCGCCTGGCCAATTCCGACGGCGGGGTTTGGCCGCCTCGGTCCGGCGAAATCCGCCGCGGCCTTCCTGGCACAGGTCCTGCAGGACCTGGAAACCGGGCGCCCGACCTGCAATCTTAGCAGTCATACCGGATCGCGAGGAGCGTGCGAATGTTCCGAACTGGCGCAGCGTCACAAGGCCTTCCCGCCGTTCGGGCAAAATGGCCGCGCCGGGGCTCCGCCGCCCCGGCGGCCGGTTCGGCCAACTTCGCGGCTGCGCTGGCCGCTCCCGCCGCATGGGTGATGAAGGCGGCGTTTGTCGTCATTGTCATGCTGTCGACGGGCAACTTCAGCGACAGAATCGTGCCCGCGGATACCCTTGCCAATCTGCAGCAGCTCATCGCGCTGACGTTGTGGGTCGTTCTGCTGTTTGCAAGCATCTTTGCGCCGCCGGTTCTGCGGATCGCCGCGTCGGCCGACGTCGTCCTGGCGGTTGCGTTCTACGGTTTCGCCGTGCTGTCGATCGCGTGGTCGAGCTACTCGGCGGTGAGCTTCCTCAAGGCCCTCGCACTGGTCGTCACCGCGTTCGGCGCGTATCGCATCGCCGTCCGCATGTCGATCGACGACATCGTCGCCTGCGTCATCGCGGGCCTTCTCGTCCTGATCGTCGGCTCCGTGTTGCTCGTGCTGCTGGTGCCGGACATCGGATTGGACAACACCTGGATGCACAAGGATCAGTGGGTGGGCGTCTTCGAGTCGAAGCAGACGTTGGGGACCACCGGCGCGTTCCTGATGCTTTTCGCCTCCCAGCGCGTTCTCGCCCGCGGTGGAATGATGCTGTTTCTGATGACGTTCTCGCTGGCCGCCGCGTGCGTGATCGGCTCCGGATCAAGAGGCGGCGCGGCGGTCGCCCTGACGGCGATCGCGACGCTCTACCTGTCGCGCCGGTTTGCGCCGCTGGGACGGCTCCTGGCGTTCGGTCCGCTGCTGATGATCGTGATCGCCGGATTGCTGATAGGCTATCTTGTGGCCAGCGGAAATGACTATATTCCGTTGTTGGACGACAAGATCGAGCTCACCGAGCGCACCCATATCTGGCAATACGCGCTTCGCCATTTCGAGGACAGCGGCGTGCTCGGGTTTGGCCTGAACGGATTCTGGTCGCAGGACCAGCTCTACGCGACGTTCAACCATGAGCATGGCTGGGTGCTGGACAACTTCCATAGCGGCTACATCGCCATCCTGATGGAGACCGGCGTCATCGGCTTCGCCTTGTTCACGCTGACCTTCCTGTTTTTCGCGACGAGAATGTCGTCGCTCGGTGCGAGCCGGACCACGTTGCCGCCCCGCCACATCATGATCATCATATTTATCAACTTGAGTTTTCTGATCAACTTTACGGAGACGTTCTTCCTGAGATCGACTAATTTCATATCGATGCTGCTTTTGGCATTTCTTCTGGTCAGCGCCAGCCGACCGCCGGATACGCCCGGGAAGCCGCAGCAGGTTTGGCGCGCGAAGCCGGCGTGACGCCGCGCGGCGGCATGACGGGTCACTCGGCCACGACACTGCGCCGTTCGATGGCGCCAAATAGCCGCGGATGGTCCGTTCCTCGGATGCGCTGATGCCGGCGGATGCGAGCGGCACGTGTGGCGGCGAACCGGCACTCCGCTCACCGGACCGGCCGGCGTCGCAAAAAGTCTCGAGTAGTGCTCTATGTGGCCGGGCTCGTCACCTCGGCTGCGGAAAGCGCGAACCGGCGCGACGGCCGATGATCGTAGAGCCGGTAGCGCGCGAGGTCGGTCTTGTTGAGGACGACTCCGGTGACCTTGCGGGCGCGTTCCCCCAGCGCCTCGAGAGCGGCTTCGACGGTGTCGCGATCGGTGCGATGCCATTCGACGAGCATGAGAGCACGATCGACATGGTCGATGAGCTCGGAGGTCTCCGGCGCGTGCAGGATTGCGGCGCTGTCGACCACGGCGCAATCGAACGTCTGACGGCATTGGTCGAGAAGCGTCGCGAGGCGCTCATCGCCGATGTCGAGCAGCGCCTTGAAGACATCTCGGCGGTCGCCGGTTCCGAGAAACGACAGGCCGCTGCGCGAATCCGTCATCATGGCGTCCTCGAGCTCGGCCTTGCCACGCAGGACGTCGACCAGTCCCGGGCGCAGGTGCCCGCCGGCGGCGGTGAGCGATCCGCTGCGAAGATCAAGATCGATCAGAACGGTGCGCAGGCCGGCCAATGCGGCCGCGTGGGCGAGATTGCTCGCGACGACCGACTTGCCTTCGTTGGGCAGCGCCGAAACCACCATCAGCGCCGAACCGAGGCCGACGCGGCGCTTCAGGCGCAATCGCGCACGGACCGCATGCACGCTCTCGGCCAGCGGCGAGCCCGGTAGATCGAGCACGGCGCTGAACAGACCCCTTCCGGCGCCGTGCGCGACCGCGAACGGCGCGATGCCGAGACAGTGCAGGCCGAGATCGCGCTCGACCTGCCCGGCCGAACGAAACGTGCGATCGAAGTGCTCCCTGGTCAACGCGACGCCGATCCCGAGCACGATTCCGAACGCGGCCGCAGCGCCGACCAGGAGAGGTATCGTCGGCCGGTTCGGGCGTGCCGGAATGGTGGCCGCCGAAATCACCTGGGCATCGGAAATCTGCAGGCTCTGCTGCGCGCTGGTTTCCTTCGACCGCAGCAGCAACTCGTCGAACAGGGCGCGATTGGCCTGCGCCTCGCGCTGTAGCTCGGCGAGGCGCACGTCATCCTGTCCAGTTTTGGCCGCCTGCTCCTTGAGCTTGGCAAGGTCGGCCTCCAGCGACTTCTCCCGGCTTGCGGCGACATCGAACTCGTTGCGTACGTTGGCACGGATGCGCGTGAGCTCGATATCGATCAGGTGGCGCAGGTCGCCCGCCTGGGCGCGCAGCCGCAGCAATGACGGATGATGATCGCCGAGGGTCGCGCTCAGGTCGGCAAGACTGGCGGCAGTCTGCGCATATTGGGTGCGCAGATTGGAGATCACGGTCGACTGCAGCGCTTCGCTCAGCGCCGACGGATCAGCCGCCCGATGGGTGACGCTCTCGACCTGAGCCAAGCGCGCCTGCGCTTCCGCCGCCGCGGCGCGCGCCAGGATGAGCTGTTGGCTCAGCGTCTCGATCTGACGCTCGATGAGGCGAATCCCCTGGCCGGTATCGATCAGATTGTGCTCTGCCTTGTAGGTGGCGACGGCACGCTCGGAATCGTTCACCCGCAGTCGCAGCTCGCGGATGCGGTCGTCGAGCCACTCCGAGGCTTTCGCGGTTGCGTCGAGCTTCATGGTCCGCTGATCGTCCCGGTAGGTAGTCGCGATCGCATTGGCGATTCGGGCGGCCTTGGCGGCGTCCTTGGACGTAAAGTTGACTTCGATGACGTAGGTCTGGCCGCGACGGCGAACGCCGAGCTGGCGCTGAAATTCGCGCCGCAGCAGGCTCGACCGGGTCTGCGGTTCTGGCGGCGCCAGCAGGTCGAGGCGCGCCAGGATGCCGTCAGGCGCAAATTCGGGATCGTCCTGGAGCTTCAACTGCCCAATCACGCGCTCCGAGAGCGCCGGCGAGGTGATCAGGTCGACCTGGCTTTCGACCGCCGTGACGTCGTCGCCGATGCCGGGCAGAACCGACTCGGCGGATGTGACGCGCTGCTGGCGAGGGTCGACCAGAAGGATCGCGGTCGCGGTATAGCGAGGCGGTATGAGCGCAAGCGCGATGGCGAGCACCGCCAACGTCCCCGCGGTGACCGACGTGATCAGACGTGCATTGCGGCACAGCATGAAGTAAGCGCCCCGCATGTCGAGCAGCGTCGCCGCCGCACCCGAGCCTGGTCGTTCGATCTCGGCATGTTCAAGGCCGTCGCGATTGGGTTTGTCGGCTGTCAGCACCTGACCAGCCCTCCAGGGCTCGCATTTTTCCGACGCGGGAACATGGCCATCTATTGAAGCGTCCTCATCGCCGAGCAATCGCTGTGCCAGACCATTCGCATATATCATATGCACGGTCGCGAACAGCCGGATGGATCAGGCTTCATGGTCGCTTCCACGGAACCGCGACATTTGACATCAACGCCGCGATCGAATCCATGAACTCCGACCGACAAGCTCAGTCGACTCGTCCGACAGCCTCGTGGCCGGCCATGGTCGGAGGTGAACGCTCGAAGCCCGATCCGCCGGCGAGGAACGGTATTCCCGATTCGAGACGTGTGTTCCGTTTCCGGACGCCCCAACCGGCGGCGAGATGACGCCACTGAACCTGTCACCGCCCGGCGGCGGCACATCCGGGTACCCTGCACACCATTTACCCCACATCATTTAATCGCGATGCAATTACCATACTCCGATAACATCATTGTAGCGCCGGAAGGCGCCGTGGCAATATGCTCGTCCACTCCCGAGCGAGCCCCAGGTGATGTTTCCGAGCCAGGAGACCTTCATGTTGATCGAGCGGCGCGTTCTCGTGACCGGCGGCGCCGGCTTCATCGGCTCGCATCTATGCGAGCGGCTTCTGGAGCGGGGCGACGAGGTTCTCTGCGTCGACAATTTCTACACCGGAACCCGGCACAACGTGCATCACCTGATGGCGAACCCGCGGTTCGAGTTGATGCGCCACGACATCTGCTTTCCATTGTATGTCGAGCTCGATGAGATCTTTAATCTTGCCTGTCCGGCGTCGCCCATTCATTACCGGTTCGACCCCGTGCAGACCACGAAAACCAGCGTGCACGGGGCGATCAACATGCTCGGGCTCGCCAAGCGGGTAAAGGCGAAGATCCTGCAGGCATCGACCTCCGAGGTGTACGGCGATCCCGCGGTCCATCCGCAAACGGAAGACTATTGGGGCAACGTCAACCCGATCGGCCCGCGCTCGTGCTATGATGAGGGCAAGCGTTGCGCCGAGACGCTGTTCTTCGACTACCGACGCCAGCACGGGCTGCGCATCAAGGTGGCGCGCATCTTCAACATCTACGGCCCGCGGATGCATCCCAATGACGGACGGGTGGTGTCGAACTTCATCGTGCAGGCGCTGCACAACCGCGACATCACGATTTACGGCGACGGCGCGCAGACCCGGGCCTTCTGCTACGTCGACGACCTGGTCGACGGGCTCATCCGGCTGATGGACACGGCCGATGCCATCATTGGGCCGATCAACCTCGGCAATCCCGGCGAATTCACCATCCGGGAGCTCGCGGAAACAATCATCGAGCTGACCGGCTCGTCGTCGCGGATCGTGCACCAGGCGCTTCCCGAGGATGACCCGCGACAACGGCGTCCCGACATCAGCCGCGCGGAGGAGCTGCTCGGCTGGCGACCAACGATCGCGCTCCACGACGGCCTGCGGCGCACCATTGAATACTTCGAGCAGGTCGTCGCCAGTCCGGCCCCGGCTTCGTCTTGAATTGGCACCCGCGCGATGCCGGTGGATGTCGCAGGTCCCGCCTTGCCACTTGACGTCAGGGCTACGATTTTGCAGCTTGGCCCGACCATGTCGAGGAATGAGATCCGCTGGCTGGATTTTCGCTTCCATCCGCTCAAGAAAG
>JBEKZK010000113.1:0-9702 GCA_049509935.1 Xanthobacteraceae bacterium
TTCCTGCCGCGGTAGTCGTCGATACCATCCTCGCGCCGGATTCCGATGCGGTGACAACGCCGCTCCCGCGGGTTGGTTGCCTCGATCGGGCTTGCCCGCAGACGGCCGGCGGCTTAGATGGCGGTGTCAAAAACCGTCTGGTCGGGATCGCGCATGGAAAAGCTGCTGCCCAAGGCCGAAAAGCTGGCCGCCCTGCTCAAGGCGCGCAAGGAGACCGTCGTGGTGGCGGAATCCTCCACCGGCGGCCTGGTGTCGGCGGCGCTGCTGGCGGTGCCGGGCGCCTCGGCGTATTTTCTCGGCGGCGCGGTGGTGTACACCCGCCAGGCGCGGCGGCTGCTGATCGACATTCCGGACGACGCGGTCAGGGGCATGCGGGCGTCGACCGAGGCCTATGCGAGCCTGGCGGCGCGTACGGTGCGCGAGACGTTCGCTGCCAGCTGGAGCATCGCCGAGACCGGGGCGACCGGGCCGACCGGCAACCGCTACGGCGACGCCGCCGGGCACAGCTGCATCGCGGTCGCCGGCGCCGTCGACCGGGTGATCACGGTGGAGACCGGCAGCGCCGACCGCGTCGCCAACATGCGGGCGTTCTCCGAGGCCGCGCTCGACCTGCTGCTGCAATGCATGGCGCGATGAGGCGAATGTCATGAGCCCGATGCAGGAAAAAGTCTGTGTGGTGACCGGCGCCACGTCCGGAGTGGGCCTGCAGACCGCGACCGAGCTCGCGCTGCGCGGCGCACGGGTGGTGCTGGTGGGCCGCGAAACGGCGCGCGGCGTCGAGGCGATGGACCTCATCAGGCGCCGGGCGCCGAAGGCCGACGTCGCGATCCACTATGCGGATCTGGCGCGGCTCGACCAGGTGCGCGAGCTCGGCGCCGCGCTTAACGCCGGGCTGCCGCGCATCGATGTTCTCATCAACAATGCGGGCGCGATGTTCCAGCGCCGCCAGCTCACCGCCTACGGCCTGGAGAAGACGTTCGCCCTGAACCACATGGCGTATTTCCTGCTCAGCGACCTGCTGCGCGACCGGCTGATCGCCTCGGCGCCGTCGCGCATCGTCAATGTCGCGTCGGATGCCCACCGCGGCGTGACGCTCGACTTCGACGACCTGCAAGGGGAAAAGCGCTACAGCGGCTTTCGCGCCTATCAGCGCTCCAAACTGTGCAACATCCTGTTCACCCGCGAGCTCGCCCGGCGTCTCGACGGCACCGGGGTCACCGTCAACTGTCTGCATCCGGGCTTCGTCGCCACCCGGTTCGGCGAGGAAAACGGCGGCCTGTTCAGAGTGGCGATCAATCTCGCCAAGCGGGTCGCCGCGATCACGCCGGAGCGCGGCGCCTTGACGTCGCTCTATCTGGCGACATCGTCCCAGGTGGCGGGCGAGACCGGCGGCTATTACGAGAAGTCGAAGCTCGCCACGCCCTCCGCGGCCGCCCAGGACGACGACACGGCGCGCCGGCTGTGGGAGGTGAGCGCGCGGATCGCCGGGACCGCACCGCAGCCGGGGTGAGGAGCGGGGGGTAGCGTACCGGGTTGGAGCCGACGCCGAGCGCGATCGCGAGCGGCATCGGCGAGAGCATGTGGGCGGCGTCGTATTCCTTGTTCAGCGTCTTGTCGCGCACCACCGCCCAGCCCGCCGTCTTGATGATCTCGACGTCGAGGCCGTGGCGGGCGTAAGCCCATCGGATGCGTGGCTACCGACCGGTCTGTATGTCGCAGGAGGCGTGCCAGCCGCGAATCCATCGAAGATTCAACGGACCGAGCCCGACAAGCAGGTCGTGCTGAGCCGGCTGGCGGCGCTGTGCGGCGAGGCCGGCATGGCAGAGCCCGATCGGGTCGCCCACACCCTCGGCCTCGTCATCGACGGCGCCATCGTGGCGGCGCTGATCACCCGGGATCCCGGGGTCGCCGACGCGGCCGGGCAGGCCTGCGACGCCATCATGTCGACCGCGGCGTGAGAGCAGCCGATCGTCGGTGGTGACGACGGCGCCGCGGCGGCGGATTTAGTTCGCAAGTGCACCGATTCCGAAGTTCGCATCACTTGGCGACATCCTCCGGTGCGAACTTCGGAATCCAGAGGTGCACTAGCAAGTCTATGATTCTAGTGCGGCTTTTAGGATTTGACGTTCCCATGACGAGCGCGCCGCACATCTGATAGGAACTTCAAATCCGCCGCACTAGTATCCATTTTGCCATGAAATCAACACGGGCAGGAGGGCTTAATGGCCTCTGCGGTGCGGCAACCCTCTGTCTGGGGCGGCGCATCGGTGTCAGTCGTGTGGCGTGTGTGCGTGCAATGACCTCTCCCTTCGAGGTGCTCGGCGTCTCCTGCGACGCCGATAACGAGACGATCCGGGCGGCGTTTCGCCGGGCCGCGAAATCGCATCATCCAGATCTCAAGCGCGGCGACGAGACGGCGGCGCGGCGCTTCAAGCAGATCGCGGCGGCGCGCGACGCCATTCTCAAGGGCGCGGCGGCGCGCTCCGGCGAGCCCCTGCTGGAAGGACCCGGAGAACTCGACGACGCGTCGGAAGCCCAGGCATTCGATTCCGCTTTCGATCTTCCGCCGATTCGCCTGGCGCCGAGCATCACGGTCGGCGGAGTGATCCTGGCGCTGCTCGCCGCCTGCGTGATCAGCGCCGCCATGGTCTTCCTGTCGCAATGGGGCGTGACCGCGTCAGAGCGGGCGATCGCCGGCGCGATCGAGACCGGCGCTCCGCCGAGCGGGCCCCCGCCAAGCGCCAATCACCATCCGGCCGCAATCGACCGGCCCGCGTCGGCGCTGACCGACTGGCAGATGCGGCAGCGCGAGATTCCAATCGCGCCGCCATCCACCCTCCACGATGATCCGAGCCAGACGTCCATCACGGCGGTGCCGGACGCGGAGCGCGACCGATCAGCCAAACGAGCCGTGCCCGCCGTGACGGCGGCGCGCAGCAGCGAGGGCGCGACGCCGGCGCGCATGGCGCCGGCCGGCAAGCAGGCCGGTGATCGACTTCCGCTCCAACTCGGTGCGGCCTCGTCGCCGACGCCCGTGCCGGAGCGACGACCACCGAGGCCGGTTTATGCCGTCAGCAGATGCGACATGGCCGGCCGCTGGTGGCCGTGCCATTAGCATCTTGTAAGCTCAATCATGCGAGCCGCTGCCGGCCTGGGTCTTGGTGGCAGGTGGCGGCGGCGCGACGTGCGAGCGCGCGAAGTGGCGCACCATGAGGTCGGCCATGGCGTCGGCCGCTGGATTATTGCGGCTGCCGGAGCGATGGAGCACGAGGTCGACCTTGGGCAACACGGGAAAGCTTTCGGCGCGGCCGAGCTGGCGCATGCCGGGGAGGATCGAACTCTTGCCGACCACGCTCACCGCAATGCCGCCGAACACCGCAGCCTGCAGCCCGCCGATGCTCTCGCTGACACAGACGATGCGCCACTTGCGGCCGATCTTCTCGAGCCCGGTGAGCGCCAGGTCGCGAAAGATGTTGCCGGGCGGCAGCAGGGCGAGGGGCACCGGGTTTTCCTCGTGCAACGCCCGCCGGTTGCTGCCGACCCATACCAGCGGCTCCTGGGCGACGAGATCGCCTTCCTTGAAGGCCGGCATCCCGGTGACCAGAGCGAGATCGATCTCGTTGCGGTGCAACGATGCCATGCATCTGCTGGAGAGCGCGCAGCGCAGCTCCACCTCGATGTTGGGATAGGCGCCGCCGAACTCGGACAGGACCGACGGCAGCAGATAGGCGGCGTACAGGTCCGGGGTCCCGATGATCACCTGGCCGTTGAGCTTCGGTGCGGCGAGGCGCGCCTTGACCTCGTCCTGGAGCCCCATGATGGTGCGCGCATAGCCGAGCAGGAGCTCGCCGTCGGGGGTGAGCACCAGCTTGCGGCCGACCGAGTTGAAGAGCTGCGCGCCGATCGTCTTCTCGAGGCGCTGCATCTGCAGGGTGACGGCCGGCTGGGTCCGGCCCACCCGGCGCGAGGTCTCGGAGAAGCTGCCGGTCTCGACCAACAGAATGAAGGCCTGAAGCAGTCGCAAGTCGAGCGGTGGTTTCATGGCTCGACTATTAATCAGATTTATATCCACCTCACAAACGCTAATATTTGAGCACGAGACGGGTGTGCGCGCGCCACATGGAGGCAGAGTCTGCCGCAATGTTGGGCGCGCGCCGCATCAGTCAGTTCTGCAGGGCGGCCGCCACTGCACGCTTGGCCATCACCTTGACCAGATGCGCGCGGAAGGCGGCTTCGGCGTGAATGTCGGAATTGAGCCCTGTCGGGTCCACCGTCAGCCGATCGACCGCGTCAGGCTGGAAGCGATCGCTGAGCGGGCCCTCGAAAGCGTCGAGGCGGAACACCGACGGCCCGGCTCCGGTGACGGCGACACGCACGCCCGTTGCGAACTTCGCGACGAACACGCCGACCAGCGCGAAGCGCGAGGCCGGATTGGCAAACTTGGCGTATCCCGCCATCGACGGTTGCGGGAGCTTGACCGCGGTGATCACCTCGCCCGGCCGCAGCGCCGTCTCGAACATGCCGAGAAAGAAATCCTCGGCCGGGATCTCGCGGGCGCTGGTGACGACGGTCGCGCCCAGCGCCAGCACGGCGGCCGGATAGTCGGCGGCCGGATCGTTGTTGGCGAGCGAGCCGCCGATGGTGCCCCGGTTGCGCACCGCCGGATCGCCGATGCCGGCGGCAAGCCCGGCCAGCGCCGGAATGGCCTTGGCCACCACCTCGGAGCGGGCGACGTCGACGTGGCGGGTCATGGCGCCGACGGTCAGCCCGTCGGCACTCACCGCGATGCCGGCAAGCCCCGGGATGGCCGAGAGGTCGATCAGCGCCGAGGGCGCCGCCAGACGCTGCTTGATGGTCGGCAGCAGCGTCATGCCGCCGGCGATCGGCCGGCTCTCCGGACCGTTGCCCAGCAGCGCAGCGGCGTCGGCGACCGATGTCGGCCTGTGATAGGCGAATGCCTTCATCGCACGTCTCTCCCGGTCACTCGGCGGCTTGCGGAAGCGCGCCGCTCTGCATGGCGCGCCAGATGCGGTTGGCGGTCGCCGGCATGTCGACATGGCTGACGCCGAGATGCGCCAGGGCGTCGACCACGGCATTCATCACGGCGGCCGGCGAGCCGATGGTGCCGACCTCGCCGCAGCCCTTGACGCCCATCGGCGTGTGCGCGCACGGCGTGCTGTGGGTCTCGATGGTCATCTTCGGCAGGTTGTCGGCGCGCGGCATGCAGTAGTCCATGAACGACCCGGACAGCAGCTGGCCGGAGGCTTCGTCATAGACGCAGCTCTCGAACAGCGCCTGGCCGATGCCCTGGACGATGCCGCCGTGCAGCTGGCCCTCGACGATCATCGGGTTGATCACGGTGCCGACATCGTCGACCGCCGTGTAGTTGACCAGCTTGACCACGCAGCTCTCCGGATCGATCTCGACCTCGGCGATGTGGGCGCCGCCCGGAAACGTGAAGTTGACCGGATCGTAGTAGGCCTGCTCCTCGAGCCCGGGCTCGAGAACCTCGAGCGGATAGTCGTGCGGCACGTAGGCGGCGAGCGCGATCTCGGCGAACGTCTTGCTGCGGTCGGTGCCGGCCACGGAGAAGACGCCGGTCTCGAACGTGATGTCCTGATCGCTCGCCTCCAGCAGATGGGCCGCGATCTTCTTGCCTTTGGCGATCACCTTGTCGCTGGCCTTGGACAGCGCCGCGCCGCCCACCACCAGCGAGCGCGACCCGTAGGTGCCCATGCCGAACTGCACCTTGTCGGTGTCGCCGTAAACGATGTCGATGTCGTCGAAGGCGACGCCGAGCTTTTCGCAGACGATCTGGGCGAAGGTGGTCTCGTGGCCCTGGCCGTGATTGTGGGTGCCGATGAGCACCGTGACCTGGCCGGACGGGTGCACCCGCACGGTCGCGCTCTCGTAGAGGCCGCCGCGGGCGCCGAGCCGGCCGGCGATCCGCGAGGGGGCGAGACCGCACGCCTCGACATAGGTGCTGAGCCCGATCCCGCGCAGCTTGCCGCTCTTGGCCGACGCCGCCTTGCGGGCCGCAAAGCCCGCATAGTCGGCGACCTCGAGCGATCGCTCCAGGCATCCCTTGGGATCGCCGCTGTCGTACTGGACCATGACCGGCGTCTGATACGGATAGGCCTCCTTCGGGATCATGTTGCGGCGGCGGATCTCGGCCTTGTCCAGCCCGAGCTGGGTCGCCGCGATATCGACCAGCCGCTCCAGCACGAAGGTCGCTTCCGGCCGCCCGGCGCCACGATAGGCGTCGACCGGCACGGTGTTGGTGAACACCACCTTCACCTCGCAATAGATCGCCGGCGTGGTGTAGACGCCGGCCAGCAGCGGTCCGTACAGATTGGTCGGGATGTTGGGGCCGAACGTCGAGATGTAGCCGCCCAGATTGGCGATGGTCTCGACCCGCAGGGCGAGGAATTTGCCGTGCTCGTCGAGCGCCAGCGCGGCTTCGGTGACATGGTCGCGGCCGTGGGCATCCGACACGAATCCTTCGGCGCGGTCGCACACCCATTTGACCGGTCGTCCGACCTTGGCGGCGGCCCAGGTGACGACGGCCTCCTCCGCATAGTGGAACTGCTTCACGCCGAAGCCGCCGCCGACGTCGGGCGCCACCACGCGCAGCTTGTGCTGCGCGATGCCGAGCACGAAAATGCCCATCAGCAGCCGCACCACGTGGGGAAACTGGCTGGTCGACCACAGGGTATAGTGCCCGGTTGCCGGATTGTACTCGGCGATCGCGGCGCGCGGCTCCATCGGATTGCCGACCAGCCGGTTGTTGACGAGGTTGATCTTGGCGACGTGCGCGGCCTTGGCGAAGGCCGCCTCGGTTGCCGCCTTGTCGCCCAGCTCCCAGTCGCAGCACAGGTTGCCGGGCACATCGTCGAAGACCAGCGGGGCGCCCGGCTTGACCGCGTCGGCGAGCCCGATGATCGGAGTCAGCACCTCATAGCCCACCGCCACCGCGTCGGCGGCGTCGCGCGCCTGCTCGACGGTCTCGGCGATCACCACGGCGACGGCGTCACCGACATAGCGCACCTTGCCCTGCGCCAGCGCCGGGTGCGGCGGCTCCTTCATGGCGCCGTCCTTGCCGGTGATGCCCCAGCCGCACGGCAGCCCGTTGACGCCGGCGGCCTTGAGATCCTCGCCGTTGAAGACCGCGATCACGCCCGGCATCGCCAGCGCCGCGGTGGCGTCGATCGCCTTGATCAGCGCATGCGCATGCGGCGAGCGCACGAACACCGCCGTGACCGCGCCGGGCCGCTTGATGTCGTCGACGTAGTTGCCGCGGCCGGTGAGAAACCTGAGATCCTCCTTGCGGCGCGGTGCGGCGCCGATGCCGATCACGTCCGACATGACCTCACCTCCCCTGCTCGGCGGCGTGGATCGCGGCAGTGCCGGCGAGCACCGACGCCACGATGTTCTGATAGCCGGTGCAGCGGCAGATGTTGCCCTCGAGCCAGTGCCGCGCGTCGGCCTCGGTCGGCGCCTGGTGCCGGCGGGCGAAATCGACCGCGCTCATCACCATGCCGGGAGTGCAGAACCCGCACTGCAGGCCGTGGTTCTGGTGAAATGCCTGCTGCATCGGATGCAGCGCGCCCCCGGGCGCCGACAGGCCTTCGATCGTGGTGACCGAGGTGCCGTCGACCGCGACCGCCAGCAGGGTGCAGCTCTTCACCGACTCGTCGCCGACATGCACCACGCAGGCGCCGCACTGGCTGGTGTCGCATCCGACATGGGTGCCGGTGAGCCGGAGGCGCTCGCGCAGCAGCTCCGAGAGCAGCAGGAACGGCTCGACATCGAGCGCGACCGGCTTGCCGTTGAGCGTGAAGCTGATGTTCATCGGTTTCCTCCCAGTTCTCTTGCGTCACGTCAGGATGCGGGCGTGCTCGATCGCCCAGGTCGCCAGCACGACGTCGCCGACCTCGAACGGATCGCCGTAGAATTTGCGCTCCGGCACGTAGGCGATGAACTCGCCGCCCTCCGTGGTGTCGAGCATCACCTTGAGGAAATAGCCCTGGTACTCGATCGCCAGGACCCGACTGGCGATCGACGTCACCCCGGCCGGGAGCGGAGCACCGCCGGGACGGACGAGCTCGATATCGTCACGCCGCACCGCCACCGCGATGTCGTCGCCCACGGCAACGCGCGGGGCGGCGGTGAGCGGGACCTCGATGCCGCGCGGGTCCGCGGCGGTGACCACGGCGTGATGCCCGTTGACCGTCTGCACCCGGCCGCGGAGCAGGTTCTGGCCGCCGAGGAACTCGGCCACGTAGCGGTCTTTCGGGCTCGCATAGACGTCGCGCGCCGGGCCGGCCTGCTTGATCCGCCCCTTCTCCATCACCACGACGAGGTCGGCGAGCGCGATCGCCTCGAGCTGGGTGTGGGTGACGTGGATGAAGGTGATGCCGAGCTGGCGCTGCATGCGGCGGAGCTCCTGGCGCATCTGGATGCGCAGCTGCTCGTCGAGCGCCGAGAGCGGCTCGTCGAGCAGCAGGACCCGAGGCTCGGTGATGGCGGCGCGGGCGAGCGCCACGCGCTGCTGCTGGCCGCCCGACAGCTGGGCCGGGAGGCGGTCCGCGAGCTCGCCGAGCTGGACCGTGTCCATCATCTCGTCGGCCTTGGCGTAGCGCTCCTGCTTCGACATGCCGCGTACGCGCAGCGCAAATGCGATGTTGTCGCGCACGCTGAGATGGGGAAACAGCGCATAGGATTGAAACATCATCGCGGTGCGGCGCGCAAGCGGCGGCAGGCCGACGACATTCTCGCCGCCGATCACGATCTCGCCGCTGGTCGGGTCCTCGTGGCCGGCGACCATGCGCAGGATCGTGGTCTTGCCGCAGCCCGACGGGCCGAGGAAGCAGCAATAGGCGCCGTCGGGGATCTTCAGGTTGACGCCTTCGACCACGTAGGTCGAGCCGTCGAAGCTCTTCGACAGCCCGGCGAGCTCGATGTCGCCGCCCTTTCCCGCCGTCATCGCGGCGCCCCGGCCAACCCGGCGGCGCGCCGTTTCTGGATGAGCGAGATCGCCCCGAGGCACGTGCCGATGATCAGGAAGGAAATGATGGTGGTGACCGTGCCCAGCGCGTAGAGGGACGGCGAGGTGACGTTGAGGGTCATGCTCCAGATCTCGAGGGGAAGCGTGTTGAGCGAGCCCGCCGTCTGCAGGGTGCGGGCGAACTCGTCGTAGGACAGGGTGAACCCGAACAGCGCCACCGCCACGATGCCGGGGCTGAGAATCGGGATGACGACCAGCCAGATCGTCTGCGCGCGGGTCGCGCCGAGGTCGCGGGCGGCCTCCTCCCAGGCACGGTCGAACCGCGACATGACGGCGAACATCACCAGCACCCCAAACGGCAGCGTCCACGACAGCTGGGCACCGACGGCGGCGGTGTACCAGTGGGCCTCGATGCCGAGCAGGTTGAACAGCAGTCCGGTACCGATGCCGAGCACCAGGCCGGGCGCGACCAGGCTGCCGATCATCAGGTAGAACACGATGGTATCGCCGCGAAAGCGCCGGCGGAACGCCATGCCGGCGAGGAAGGAGACGACGACGGTGATGATGGTCACCAGGATGGCGAGCTTGATCGAGCGGTCGAACGAGCCCTGGACGTCGCCGGTGCGCACCTGCGTGAACAGGTCGACGAACCAGTGCAGCGATAGCCCTTTCATCGGGAAGACGAGGCCGCCGCG
>JBEKZK010000114.1:0-9671 GCA_049509935.1 Xanthobacteraceae bacterium
TTACCAACTCATTTCAAGCGCGCATTAACCGCTTTCGACCACCTCCTGGTCTATTGATGGTGAGATTGAGGAGGAGGCCGCCGTGAGCCCTCGTGTCTTGATCGCCGTGCTGGCGAGCGTTGCCGGGATGGTGGTCGCGATCGCGCCGGCGGACGCCTGCTGCGGCGGGCCCGTCATCGTGATTCCCGGCAAGCCGGGCGTGCCGGTGATCATGAACGGGCTCGATGTCAGCGGCGCCGTGGTCTACCGCGACTGGGGCCTGAAGCGGCCGGGCGCCGATCCCATCATCGAGGGCGGCGTGCCGGTCTATCCGGGGGCCTGGGTGGGCGTCTTCTATCCGGCGACCGGGCGTGCCCCCGCCTACGGGCGAAAGGAGATCGAGCCGCCGCCCGGGCGCAAGCTGCCGGAGCCGGCGCCCACCTACTATCGCGACTGGTCCGCGGGATCCGCCCCCGGACCGGTCACCGAGTATCCACAGCTCGACCTGCCGCACATCGACGAGCCGCACCGGCGCCCGGCCCGCTGAAGGCCGAGCGCCTCGAGAGGTATCGCGTCAGCACATGGAGACCAGCTCAATCGATCGACGGCGATGCGGACGAAGGCGATCCGCTCCGTCGCGGTCGACACCACCGTGACGGCACAGGGTACGCCGCACAGTCCGGGGCCGCGAGCCCCATTTGCGCGAGCATCCAAAACGATGCCGCGCCGTTGCCGGGAGTACAGTCGAATGCTTGGACGTCCCATCCGTCTGATGACGACAACCGTGGTGTCGGCGCTCGCCGTCGCGATCTCGGCGCCGGCGGCGCTCGCCTGCTATGCCGGTTGCGCGCCGTCCTATGCGGCGCCTCCGCCCTTCACCCTGCCCTTCACCGTGGGGATGCCGTGCGGGTCCTGTGGGCAGAGCTACGTGGCTCCGCCGGACGTGTATGGTCCGCCGCCGGTCGTCTACGCTCCCCCTCCGGTCGTCTACGCTCCGCCCTGCGGCGGCTGCTACGCGCCGCAACCGGCCTATCGGGTCGACCTCGGGCCCACCTATCAGCTTCCGGTCGCGAGCGTCGGCGAGCCGGTCGCCGATGAAGTCTACCCGCATCGCTACCCTTACGCGGACCGAGCCTGGGCGTACCGCCATGCCCGCGGGGATGTCGCGGGCGTCGACTACGTCGGTGCGGGTGTCCGCCCCGTTGCCCGGGCGGTCCATCGCGCCCGCGGCATACGCGTTGCCGAGCGGCGCGACGTCCGCAGGGGGCACGCCCCGGTGGCCAGGCCCCATCATCCGGATGCGCTGCAGCTCATTCGCTGACGTCTGGCGGCTCCTTCAGGCAAGTCCGCCATCACGTGCTTGCCCGCGTCGCGCGCTATCGGCTGGAGCCGGTCGCGCCCGGCGCGGCGAGCTGCCGCGATGCGACATAGAGCGCGAGCGCCGCGGCGTTCGAGACGTTCAGACTCTTGATGCGGCCGGGAAGGTCGAGCCGCGCCACCTCGTGGCAGGTCGTGCGGGTCAGCTGGCGCAAGCCTCTGCCTTCGGCGCCGATCACCAGCGCCAGAGGCGCTCTCAGCGCGGCGGCGGCAAGGTCCGTGGTGCCGGCGCTGTCGAGGCCGATCACCAGGAATCCGCGCTCCTTCAGGGCCTCGAGGCCGCGCGCCAAATTCCCGACCTCGACGATCGGCACGTGCTCGAGCCCGCCCGATGCCGACTTCGCGAGCACGCCGGTCGCCTCCGGGCTGTGCCGTGCGGTGGTCACGACCGCCATGACCGAGAACGCCGCCGCCGACCGCAGGATCGCACCGACATTGTGTGGATCGGTGATCTGGTCGAGCACCAGCACGATTCCGTCCGTGCCGAGCTCGCCGATCCCCGGCGCGGCAAGGGGATCGGCCTCGGCCAGAAGCCCCTGATGCACCGCCTCCGGGGGAAGCTGCGCCGCGATCACGTCGGGCCGCACCACCTCCGGCGCGATGCGCGCGGCATGCTCGGCCGCCAGCCGGCGGGCCGCGTTCTCGGTCGCGAGCAGCCGGTGGATGGTGCGACGCGGATTGTCGATCGCCGCCGTCACGGTATGCCAGCCGTACAGAAGCACCGGACCGTCACCCGCCCCCCGCCGCGGTCGCGGCCTCTGCCGCAACGGTTTGCGCCGCGAATCCCGGGCTTCGTCGGGTCGCCGCAGCCCCGCGGATCGGTCCCCATGGCGCTGGCGCATTTTTCGGTCCTTGTCACGCCCGCTCGGTTTTGGCAATGTGGCGGTGATCGGCGGTTTCCGTGAGCGGCCGCTCGTGATGCACGGGCGCGCGGCTATTTTGTGTTTTCCGGGTTTTCCAGTTGACACCGTGGAGGCCGGTCACCATAACACGGCCCATGGGAATCCCTGCTCGCCGGCGGGGCGTTTCTGTCCGCCTTTTTTTCTCGAACAAGCACGTCGGTGGGCTGTTCCGGAGGGGTGCCCGAGTGGTTAAAGGGGACGGACTGTAAATCCGTTGGCTTAGCCTACGTTGGTTCGAATCCAACCCCCTCCACCAGAACGCCGCTCCGCGAAGCCTGCGGGTGTAGCTCAATGGTAGAGCAGCAGCCTTCCAAGCTGAATACGGGGGTTCGATTCCCCCCACCCGCTCCAAGCCTCGAGCGCAGCCGTGGTGGTGGCCGGAACAACCGGCGGTCGGGAGCGGGGAACGAGGACCGGGACGGCGGGACGGAAGCGTCCAGGCTCGGTCGACGAGGACCAGGTTGAGGCGAGGACCAGGTTGAGGCGGCTGCCGGAGGCGGCGGGCCGCACCACGGAGAGACCGATGGCCAAAGAGAAGTTTCAGCGCACCAAGCCGCATTGCAACATCGGGACGATCGGGCACGTCGACCACGGGAAGACGTCGCTGACGGCTGCGATCACCAAGGTGCTGGCGGAGACCGGGCAGGCGAGCTACACGGCGTACGACCAGATCGACAAGGCGCCCGAGGAGAAGGCGCGCGGGATCACGATCTCGACGGCGCACGTGGAGTACCAGACCGACAACCGGCACTACGCGCACGTCGACTGCCCGGGTCATGCCGACTACGTGAAGAACATGATCACCGGGGCGGCGCAGATGGACGGCGCGATCCTGGTGGTGTCGGCGGCGGACGGCCCGATGCCGCAGACCCGGGAGCACATCCTGCTGGCGCGGCAGGTGGGAGTTCCGGCGCTGGTGGTGTACATGAACAAGGTCGACATGGTTGACGACCCCGAGCTTCTGGAGCTGGTCGAGCTCGAGGTTCGCGAGCTGCTGTCGAAGTACGACTTTCCCGGCGACGACATCCCGATCGTGAAGGGGTCGGCGCTGTGCGCTTTGGAGGACCGTGAGCCGAAGCTCGGCCACGACTCGATCCTGGAGCTGATGAAGGCGGTGGATTCGTACATTCCGCAGCCCGAGCGGCCGAAGGACCAGCCGTTCCTGATGCCGGTGGAGGACGTGTTCTCGATTTCCGGCCGCGGCACGGTGGTGACCGGTCGGATCGAGCGCGGGGTGATCAAGGTCGGCGAGGAAGTGGAGATCGTCGGGCTGAAGCCGACCTTGAAGACGACGGTGACCGGGGTGGAGATGTTCCGCAAGCTGCTCGACCAGGGCGAGGCGGGCGACAATGTCGGCTGCCTGCTGCGCGGGACCAAGCGCGAGGAGGTCGAGCGCGGGCAGGTGCTGTGCAAGCCGGGCTCGGTGAAGCCGCACACCAAGTTCAAGGCCGAGGCCTATATCCTGACCAAGGAGGAGGGTGGCCGGCACACGCCGTTTTTCACCAACTACCGGCCGCAGTTCTATTTCCGCACCACCGACGTGACCGGGGTGGTGCACCTGCCGGAAGGCACCGAGATGGTGATGCCGGGGGACAACATCGCGATGGAGGTGCACCTGATCGTGCCGATCGCGATGGAGGAGAAGCTGAGGTTCGCCATTCGCGAGGGCGGCCGCACCGTCGGTGCCGGCGTCGTCGCCTCGATCATCGAGTGAGGCTCGAAAGGGCAGGCAACAGGCGTGATCCGTCGGCAGCTAGGAGTGTAGCTCAACTGGCTAGAGCACCGGTCTCCAAAACCGGGGGTTGGGGGTTCGAGTCCCTCCACTCCTGCCAGACGGGAGCACGCCAGACGGGAGCACGCCAGACGGGAGCACGCCAGACGGGAGCACGCCAGACGGGAGCACAGACGGGGAGCACAGACGGGGCGCAGTGAAGCGCCAAAGCGACGGACGCCGACGGGACACCGGTCGCACGGACGCAAAGTGTGGAGGACGGACCAGATGGGCAACGGGACGGATCGTGCGTTCGCAACGATGCCCTGCAGCGCTGCCGTCCGGAGATGATGAGGCCATGGCGAGAACGAACATATTCAAGTTTCTGCAGGAGGTGCGCGCCGAGACGCAGAAGGTGACGTGGCCGTCGCGGCGCGAGACCGCGATCACCACCGCCATGGTCTTCGTCATGGTGACGGCGGCCTCGATCTTCTTCCTGGTGGCGGATCAGCTGATGCGTCTCGCCGTAACGATGGTGCTGGGCTTTGGCAGCTGAAGCGAGAACGGACGGATTTGCGGCCATGACCAAGCGCTGGTACATCGTCCATGCCTATTCGAACTTCGAGCAGAAGGTCGCGGACTCGATCCGCGAGCAGGCCCGGCAGCGCGGCCTGAGCCACCTGTTCGAGGACATCATGGTGCCGAAGGAAAAGGTCGTGGAGGTGCGGCGCGGCCGCAAGGTGGACGCCGAGCGAAAATTCTTTCCCGGCTACGTGCTGGTCAAGATGGACCTCACCGACGAGGCCTACCATCTGATCAAGAACACCCCGAAGGTCACCGGCTTTCTCGGCGCCGACAAGACGCCGATGCCGATCTCGGAGACCGAGGCCGCCCGCATCCTGCACCAGGTGCAGGAGGGGATCGAGCGACCCAAGCCGTCCATCACCTTCGACGTCGGCGAGCAGGTCCGGGTGTCGGACGGGCCGTTCGCATCGTTCAACGGGGTGGTCGAGGAGGTCGACGAGGCGCGCTCGCGGGTCAAGGTCGCGGTGTCGATCTTCGGCCGGGCCACCCCGGTCGAGCTCGAGTTCGGGCAGGTGGAGAAGCTGTGAGCGCCGCCGCCGCGTGACATCGCCGGCCTTCCGGATCGCGACCGGAACGCCGGCAGCGGCCGGTGGCGGAGGCTCGTCGCAAAGCTGCGTGGCAAGAGGTACGTGGCAAGAGGTACGTGGCAATAGGCTCGTGGGAGGTGACGGCGGCCGCCAACCGTCCGATCCGCACCACGAACCCTGACAGGCCGGCCCACGGGGCACGGCCGAGAAGGAGCAGTCGATGGCAAAGAAGATCACCGGCTATATCAAGCTGCAGGTGCCGGCCGGCGCGGCCAATCCGTCGCCGCCGATCGGCCCCGCGCTCGGCCAGCGCGGCCTCAACATCATGGAGTTCTGCAAGGCGTTCAACGCGCAGACCCAGAAGGAGGAGAAGAACACCCCGATCCCGGTCGTCATCACCGTCTACCAGGACCGGTCCTTCACGTTCGAGATGCGAACCCCGCCGGTCTCCTACTTCCTCAAGAAGGCCGCCAACGTCGAGAGCGGCGCCAAGACGCCGGGTCGCGGCAATGTCGGCAAGGTGACCAGGGCGCAGGTCCGCGAGATCGCCGAGAGGAAGCTGAAGGACTTGAACTGCGATTCGATCGAGGCCGGGATGCGCATGGTGGAGGGCTCGGCGCGTTCGATGGGCCTCGAGGTCGGGGAGTAGGGATCATGGCACAGGGCAAGCGAACCAAGGCGGCGCGCGAAGGCGTCGATCGCACCAAGCTCTACCGGCTCGACGAGGCGGTGGAGATGGTCAAGAAGCGTGCCACCGCGAAATTCGACGAGACCGTCGAGGTGGCGATGAACCTCGGGGTCGATCCGCGCCACGCCGACCAGATGGTGCGCGGCGTCGTCAACCTGCCGAACGGCACCGGACGGACGGTGCGGGTCGGGGTGTTCGCGCGCGGCGCCAAGGCCGACGAGGCCAGGGCCGCGGGCGCCGACGTGGTCGGAGCCGAGGACCTGGTCGAGCGGGTGACGGCGGGAAACATCGACTTCGATCGGTGCATCGCGACCCCGGACATGATGCCGCTGGTCGGACGCCTGGGAAAGGTGCTCGGGCCCCGCGGCCTGATGCCCAACCCCAAGGTCGGCACCGTCACGATGGACGTCACCGCGGCGGTGCACGGCGCCAAGGGCGGCTCGGTGGAGTTCCGCGTCGAAAAGGCGGGTATCGTGCATGCCGGCGTCGGCAAGGCCTCGTTTCCGGCGGAAAAGCTCAGCCAGAATATCCGGGCATTCGCCGACGCCGTCGCCAAGGCGAAGCCTGCTGGCGCCAAGGGGACCTATATCAACCGTATCGCGGTGTCCTCGACCATGGGACCGGGCGTGAAGGTGGAGCCGTCCTCGGTGCTCGGGGGCCCGTGACCGGCAGACGGGGCTAACGCCCTGCGCCTTCTGACCTATATGGAAAGGTTCCGGACCGGAAGACGCGCCAACTGCTAGGGATTTTCAAGGTTTCCGCCCCGGCTGTGCCGGCGGCGGAAAGGCTGGGGGCAACCCCGGCCCAAGTCCTGTCCAAGACTGCAGGTGCCGGGAGACCGGCTTAATTCTGCCTGCACAGACGGGGAAGGCCGGTTTCGGGGTGTGATCCCGGGGTCGGTTCGAACCAGACCTGGAGCGGCCGGTGCTGCGTCAGGGGCAGGGCATCGAGGCGTCGTCCCGTTTCGCGGGACGGCAGATGCAACCCGGCGGCTCGTTGCGCGGGCCGCCCAGCGCAAGAGAGGATCCACGTGGATCGAGCGGGCAAGAAGGAGCTCGTGACGGCGCTCAACGCGGTCTTCAAGACCACGAACGTCGTTGTCGTTGCTCACTATTCCGGCCTGACGGTGGCCCAGATGCAGACTCTGCGTCGGCAGATGAAGCAGGCCGGCGCCGCCGTGAAGGTCGCCAAGAACCGTCTCGCCAAGATCGCTCTTGACGGCACGGACGTCGCCACCATCGCGCCCCTGCTCAAGGGGCCGACGGTGATCGCCTATTCGGGCGATCCGGTGGCCGCGCCCAAGGTCGCCGTCGACTTCGCCAAGGTGAACGAAAAGTTCGTCATCCTGGGCGGAGCGATGGGCAAGGCTGCCCTGAACCCGGACGGCGTCAAGGCGCTCGCCTCGCTGCCGTCGCTCGACGAGCTCCGGGCCACGATCGTCGGCCTTATCATGGCACCGGCGACCAAGGTGGCCCGCGTCCTCAACGCGCCGGGGAGCAAGCTCGCCCGCGTGGTCCAGGCCTATGCCGACAAGAGCGAGGCGGCGTGACGCCCTTCGCATTCCCTCTGGTTCGAACCGAAAAAAGGACTATATGTGATGGCTGATCTATCCAAGCTCGTGAGCGATCTGAGCAGTCTTACCGTCCTCGAGGCGGCGGAGCTCGCAAAGATGCTCGAGGAAAAGTGGGGCGTGTCGGCGGCTGCGGCGGTTGCGATTGCGGCGCCCGGGGCTGCCGCCCCTGCCGCGGTGGCCGAGGAGAAGACCGAATTCACGGTCGTTCTGGCCGCGATCGGCGACAAGAAGATCGAAGTGATCAAGGAGGTGCGTGCCATCACGGGTCTTGGCCTCAAGGAGGCCAAGGACCTGGTCGAGGGCGCGCCGAAGCCCGTCAAGGAAGGCGTCAACAAGGACGAGGCCGCCAAGATCAAGGCCACCCTGGAGAAAGTCGGAGCGAAGGTCGACCTGAAGTGACACGACTGACGGCTCACCATGAGCGATTGAGCGGGTTCCGGGGTGACAACCCCGGAATCGCCACTATCGCTGCCTAGGCGGCGGTATGCTGTCGACGATTCGGAGATTTTGGCTCCGGAGCGCAAGAAAGAAGGCAGGGTCCCGACGGACCGCGCCATAAAACGATCCCAGCCGACGCCGAGCCGCCAGCAGCGGCTCGAGACCGTCGGTCATCTAGTCGCCGCATGACTCATCGGCGGCGACGAAGCGAGAGGCCAACAATGGCGCAAACGTTCACCGGTCGCAAGCGTGTCCGCAAGTTCTTCGGCAAGATCCACGAGGTCGCCGAGATGCCGAACCTGATCGAGGTTCAGAAGGCATCCTACGACCAGTTCCTGCAGATCGTGGAGCCGCAGGGCGGGCGTCCGGACGAAGGCCTGCAGGCGGTGTTCAAGTCGGTGTTCCCGATCTCGGATTTCTCCGGCAGCTCGATGCTGGAGTTCGTGCATTACGAATTCGAGCCGCCGAAGTACGACGTGGACGAGTGCCGGCAGCGCGGCATGACCTACGCGGCGCCGCTGAAGGTCACGCTGCGCCTCATCGTGTTCGATATCGACGAGGAGACCGGCGCGAAGTCGGTGAAGGACATCAAGGAGCAGGACGTCTACATGGGCGACATCCCGCTCATTACGTCGAACGGCACCTTCATCGTCAACGGCACCGAGCGCGTCATCGTCAGCCAGATGCACCGCTCGCCCGGCGTCTTCTTCGATCACGACAAGGGCAAGACGCATTCGTCGGGCAAGCTGCTGTTCGCGGCCCGCATCATTCCCTACCGCGGCTCCTGGCTCGACATCGAGTTCGACGCCAAGGACATCGTGTTCGCGCGCATCGACCGCCGGCGCAAGATTCCGGTGACGTCGCTGCTGTTCGCGCTCGGCCTCGACGGCGAGGAGATCCTCAACACGTTCTATCGCCAGGTCCACTACAAGCGCGCCAAGGACGGCTGGCGCGTGCCCTTCGATGCCAACCGGCTCAAGGGCTACAAGGCGGTCAACGACCTGGTCGATGCCGACACCGGCAAGGTGGTTGTCGAGGCCGGCAAGAAGATCACGGTGCGCCAGGCGCGGCTGCTCGCCGAGAAGGGCCTGAAGGCGCTGCGCATGGCCGACCAGGAGCTGCTCGGCCACTACATCGCCGAGGATCTGGTCAACACCGATACCGGCGAGATCTATGTCGAGGCCGGCGAGGAGATCACCGAGAAGACGCTGAAGGTCCTCAACGACATCGGCTACAAGGACATCCCGGTGCTCGATATCGACCATGTCAATATCGGCGCCTACATCCGCAACACGCTCACCGTCGACAAGAACATGACGCGCGAGGACGCGCTGTTCGACATCTACCGGGTGATGCGCCCCGGCGAGCCGCCGACCCTCGACACCGCCCAGGCCATGTTCCAGTCGCTGTTCTTCGATCCCGACCGCTACGATCTCTCGGCGGTCGGCCGGGTGAAGATGAACATGCGGCTCGATCTGACCGCCGCGGACACCCTGCGGGTGCTCACCCGCGAGGACATCGTGGCGGTGATCCGCACCCTGGTCGACCTGCGCGACGGCAAGGGCGAGATCGACGACATCGACCATCTCGGCAATCGCCGGGTGCGCTCGGTCGGCGAGCTGATGGAGAACCAGTACCGCATCGGCCTGCTGCGCATGGAGCGCGCCATCAAGGAGCGCATGAGCTCGGTCGACATCGACACCGTGATGCCGCAGGACCTGATCAACGCCAAGCCGGCGGCGGCCGCGGTGCGCGAGTTCTTCGGATCCTCGCAGCTCTCGCAGTTCATGGACCAGACCAATCCGCTGTCGGAGATCACGCACAAGCGGCGCTTGTCGGCGCTTGGACCGGGCGGGCTGAGCCGCGAGCGTGCCGGATTCGAGGTGCGCGA
>JBEKZK010000115.1:0-9663 GCA_049509935.1 Xanthobacteraceae bacterium
CCGCGGAGGGCGTATTATGCGGCGGAACGCTGACGGCAGAGCATGTCCCGAGCGTCGCCGAAAGCCGGCGCCGAATGCGGTACGCGCGATCGTGCTCGGCCTGGTGCTGAGCGTGACGCTGTGCGCCTGCTCGGACATGTACTACGACCGCCGCGAATCGATCGCCTTCCAGGCCGGCGATGCGACGAAGTCGAACGTGGTGGCGCAGACCATCGATCCATGGTCGCGCGCCTCCGCCGACCGCAACATCGCCTACAACGGGGAACGGATGCAGCGCGCCGTCGAGCGCTATCGCACCAACAAGACCACGCCGCTGATGACCACGAGCACCAGCTCCGTGGCGCTGCCGCCGGGCCAGGCCACGCCGGCCACGCCGGCCACGCCGTAGGTGGCGATCATGCTCGACGGCCGACCCCGGGCGGACCAGACGCACACGCGGATCGTCGCCGTCACCGCCGACGCCGCGTTCGAGCAGCTCGCCCGGTCGACCTTCGCCGGCAAGGCGCAGCTCCGCCTCGAGGTGGTGCGCGGAGGCGTTCCGGCCGGCAAGGACCAGCCCGACCTGGACGATGCCTCGGTCGTGCTGATCGACGTCGATGCCACCCGCCCGGATCAGATTCAGGCCCTTCAGGCCCTCGCCGCCAGGCTCGGGGGGTGGCCACCGATCGTCGTCGTCACCCACGAGTTCAGTCACGAGGTGGCGCGCCAGCTGCTGCAGATCCGCGTCGCCGATTTCCTGGTCAAGCCGGTGTCCGCGCTGGATCTGGTGCGCGCCTGCGCCCGGGCCACCCGGGGGCCGTCCACCGAGGCGGTGACCGAGGCCGAGATCTGCACCTTCCTGCCGGCGGCCGGCGGGGTCGGCCTCACCACGCTCGCGGTGCAGACCGCGATGCTGCTGCTCAGGGAGCAGCGCGGCAGCGGCTCGACCTGCCTGGTCGACCTCGACTTCCAGCACGGCGCCTGCGCCGACTATCTCGACATCGAGCCCCGGCTCGACCTCGGCGAGATCGAGCCGCGCCCGGAGCGGCTCGATCATCAGCTCCTCGAGGTGATGCTGTCGCATCACGCATCGGGGCTCGCCGTGATCGCCGCGCCCAACCGGCCGGCGGAGATGCGCAGCTTCGACCCCGACATGGTGACGCGCCTGCTCGATCTCGTCTCGTCGCATTTCAATCACGTGGTGATCGACATGCCGCGGACCTGGTTCCCGTGGACCGACAGCGTGCTGTTCGGATCGAACAAGCTGTTCATCGTCACCGAGACCACGGTCCCCGGGCTGCGCCACGCCAAGCAGCTGATCACGGCGATCGGCGAGCGGCTCGCCGGGGGGCCGACTCCGAAGGTCATCGTCAACCGCTTCGAGCAGCACATGTTCGGCCCGGGCCTGCGGCGGGCCGACATCGAGCAGGCGCTGGGAGATGCCTTCGCCGGGGTCATTCCCAACCGCTATCGACTGGTGCGCGAGGCCATCGATCGCGGCGTCCCGCTCGACGAGGTCAAGGCCGGCAATGCGGTTTCGGCCGCGCTGAAGAAGATCATCGCGCCGCAAGGCGCCGCCAGGTCATCGGCGCGCCGCGCGCCGGCGAAGGAGCGCTTGCCATGGACCAAGTGAGCGCCATCCATCGCGCGGCAGGAAGCGTGCCATGCTAGGTCGGTTCACGTCCCGCCGCTCCACGGCCGCGCCGCCGCCCCCGGCCGCCGATCCGCCGCCGGCACCGGTCGAGGTCATCGCGCCGCCGATCGTGCCCGACCCGGTCGTCGACGAGGCCGCCAAGCACAATGCGCTGCTGAGCGAAAAGCTGCTCGACGCCAAGGTGCGCCTGCACCGCCGGCTGATCGAGGAGGTGAACCTTTCGGTCCTGGAGAAGATGCCGGACGACCAGATGCGCCGACAGATCCATGGCCTGGTCCAGCAGTACACCCTGGCCGAGCGGCTGGCGCTGAACACCCAGGAGCTCGACGACTTCGTCGCCGAGGTGCTCGACGAAATGACCGGGCTGGGGCCGATCGAGCCGCTGCTCAAGGACCCCAGCGTCAACGACATCCTGATCAACGGCCACGAGCAGGTATACGTCGAGCGCAGGGGCATCCTCGAGCCGACGCTGGTGCGGTTCAAGGACGAGGCGCATCTGCTGCGCATCGTCAACAAGATCGTCTCGGCGGTGGGCCGTCGGGTCGACGAATCGCAGCCGCTGTGCGACGCGCGGCTGCTCGACGGCTCGCGCATCAACATCGCGGTGCGCCCGATCGCGGTCGACGGGCCGCTGGTCTCGATCCGGAAATTCTCCAAGAAGCCGTTCAATCTCAAGAAGCTGGTGGAGATCAACGCGATCCGGCCGCCGATGGCCGAGCTGCTCGCCGCCGCGGTCAGCGCCCGCGTCACCCTGATCATCTCGGGCGGAACCGGCTCGGGCAAGACCACCATGCTCAACGCGCTGTCGGCGTTCATCTCCGAGAAGGAGCGCCTGGTCACCATCGAGGATGCCGCCGAGCTGCAGCTCCAGCAGCCCCATGTCGGCCGCATGGAGACGCGGCCGCCCAACATCGAGGGCAAGGGCGAGATCCGCCAGCGCGAGCTCGTCAAGAACGCGCTGCGCATGCGTCCCGACCGCATCATCCTCGGCGAGTGCCGCGGCGAGGAAGCCTTCGACATGCTGCAGGCGATGAACACCGGCCACGAAGGATCGATGGCGACGGTGCACGCCAATACGCCGCGCGACGCGCTGTCCCGCCTCGAGCAGATGATCGGCATGGCCGGCCTGCCGATGACGGTGGCCAGCATCCGCGGCCAGATCGCCGCCGCCATCCGGGTGATCGTCCAGCTGCAGCGGCTGTCCGACGGCAAGCGCTGCGTCACCAGCATCGCCGAGATCACCGGCATGGAAGGCGACATCATCCAGATGCAGGAGATCTACAAGTACGTCCGCACCGGCACCGCGGACGACGGCGCCGTGCAGGGCCACTTCGTCGCCACCGGGGTGCGGCCGCGCTTTCTCGGCGATCTGATCGCCCGCGGCGTGAACATTCCGGGCAGCCATTTCGACCCCACCAAGCCGTTGTGACCATGCCGTTCGAGATCGACCAGACCGTCATATTCTATCTGCTGGCCGCCGGCTCGGTGGTGCTGTTCGTCGAGGCGATCTATCTGTCGTGCTTTTCGACCGCGTCCTACCGCACCAACGTCAACCGCCGGCTGCGGCTGATGAAGAAGCAGCCGAACCAGGAGAACATCCTGGTCCAGCTGCGCCACGAGCGCGGGCTTTCCAGTGTCGGCGGCTACCGGCTGCCGATCGTTTCGCTCAACCGGCTGGTGATGCAGTCGGGCGTGAGCATCGGCTTCGCCCGGCTGCTGCTCGTGGTCGCGGCGGTCGCCGTCGGGGTCTTCATCGCGGTCTTCTGGCTGCGGCAGAGCGTGGCGGAGGCCGCGATGGCCGCGCCCGCGGTCGCCATCGCGCTGCCGTTCCTGGCGCTCTCGCTGCTGCGCCGCCGCCGCCACGCCAAATTCGGCGAGCAGTTCCCCGACGCGATCGACATCATCATCAGGAGCCTGCGCGCCGGGCATCCGGTTCCGGTAGCCGTCTCCATGGTGGCGCGCGAAATGACCGACCCGGTGGGCACCGAGTTCGGCATCGTCGCCGACGAGGTCACCTACGGCGCCGACATGGAAACCGCCATGCGCAATCTGTCGTTCCGCGTCGGCCAGGAGGACCTGCCGCTGTTCGTGACCGCGGTGGCGATCCAGGGCACCACCGGGGGAAATCTCAGCGAGATCCTGTCCAATCTGTCGGCCGTGATCCGCATGCGCTACAAGATGCGGCGGAAGATCAAGGCGCTCGCCGCCGAGGGCAAGTTCTCCGCCATCTTCCTGTCGGGACTGCCGGTGGCGGTGTTTCTGCTGCTCAACCTGGTGACGCCCGACTTCTATGCCAGCGTGATCGACAAGCCGATGACCCAGATCGGCCTGGCATGCACCGGCGGCTGGATGGCGCTCGGCAATCTGTTGATGTACCGCATGGTCAATTTCAAGATCTAGCAGATGAACCAGATCCTCGATTCGCTGCTGACCGCCGCGGACGGGCGTCCGACCGTGATGCTGAGCGTGCTCGTCTTCCTGGCCACCGCGACGCTCGCCTTCGGCATCATGGCGGCCGTGCACGTCCGTACCGCGGTCAGGCGCCGCGCCGCCGAGGTCGGAACATTCGAGGGAGCAGGTGGCGAGCAGGACACGCGGTCGCTGCGCCAGGCGAGCCGCAAGGTCGCCCAGCAGCTGATCGACTATACCACCCGGCACTATTCGGGGCAGAGCGAGGGCGACACCCGCCAGTTGCGCCGCCGTCTCATCCAGGCGGGCCTGCTCGATCACCGCGCCGTGCCGATCTTCTTCATCGCCCGCATCGTCATGGCTATCGTTCTCGGCGCCGCCGGATTCATCGTCGCCTCGATGATGATTCCGGAGGGCGGCCAGATGGTCTGGGGGATCACCTGGATCGCCGGCCTGGTCGGCTATTTCGCCCCCAACGTCTATCTCAATCGCCGCATCGGCAAGCGGCAGGTCGAGCATCGTGGCGGTTTTCCCGACTTCATGGATCTCCTTGTGGTGTGCGCGGACGCCGGCCTCAGCATGGAGGCGTCGCTCGATCGAGTGGGACGCGAGCTCGCCGATTCGTATCCGTCGCTCAGCGCCAACATCTATATGGCAACGCTGGAGATCCGCGCCGGACGTCGGGTCAGCGAGGCGCTCGAGCATTTCGGCGATCGTCTCGGCCTCGACGAGGCGCGATCGTTCGCCACCCTGCTGCAGCAATCCGAAGAGCTCGGCTCGAGCCTGACCGAGGCGCTGCGGGTCTACAGCGACGACATGCGCCACAAGCGGCTGTCGCGCGCCGAGGAGAAGGCCTACAGCCTGCCGGCCAAGCTCTCCGTGCCGCTGACCCTGTGCGTGTTCCCGGTGGTGATCATCGTGATCCTGCTGCCGGTCTATGTGAAGTTCAAGACCGGGGCGTTTTGACCAGGAGCAACGGTTCGCGACCGCGACGGATTATTAACCAACGCCCGCTACCGTCGGTCTTCTTCGGACGCTCGGCAAGCCGCGCCGGAGGAATGCGCGCAGCGCTCCCGCACGAAACAAGGGATCGCATGCTCTCGACGTCGCGGGGGCGCCACAATGAGATCTGGGTCGGCTGGCGTAGTCATCGCGATGGCGACGTGCGTCGTGCTCCTGACCGGCTGCGAGGCCGGGCACAAGACGGTCGAGTGGCTCAATACGCCGCCCGCATCGGCCCAGGCCGGCGCCACGCCGAACGGCACGGCCGCGACTCCGCCGCTGGCCGATGCGGAGCCCACCGGATCGATCCTCGGCGGCGGAATCCTCGACACCCCGGCCCGCGGTGCCGCGCCGGCGGACCCCGGTGACGACCTCAACCTCGGCAAGCGGCACTTTCGCGACGCCAATTACGGCCTCGCCGAGCAATATTTCCGCCGCGCCGCCGAGAAGGCGCCCGGCGAGGCGCGCCACGACGCCGAGGCATGGCTCGGCCTGGCGGCCTCCTACGACCGCCTGCGGCGCTTCGATCTCGCCGACCGCGCCTACGCGCAGGCCCTGAAGATCCTCGGGCCCACCCCGGAGCTGCTCAACAATATCGGCTATTCCTATCTGCTGCGCGGCGACTACGTCCGGGCGCGGGAAAAGCTGCTGGCCGCCCGCGCCAAGGACCCCGACAGCCCCTTCGTCCGCAACAACCTGGCGCTGCTGGAAAAGAGCGAGCGCCGGAACCGCACCCCCCGTTGAGCCGCGATTGCCCCCGCTCAGCCGGCGCGGCGCTGCGCGATGCCGAACACCCTGGCGGCGAAGCTCGGATAGACGTCGGCGAGCTGCGGCGCCACGACCTCGCGCAGCAGCCGGAGGCTTTCGGCCGACGGCGCCGGCGTGGCCGGCACCTCGTCCGGACAGTCGAACGCAAAGCCCGTGTTGTCCTTCACCTCGTCGACCGAATGGCCGGGATGCACGCTGCGCAGCCGGAACCGTGCGGCCGCCCGATCGAACCCGAACAGGCAGAGCGGCGTGACCAGCGCGATCGGTCCGCCCGGCCGGTGGACGTTGGGCGGGCTGGTGCCGGGCGCGCTGATGAAGTCGACCTTGGGCACCAGGGTGCGGCGGGAGTGCTCGAGCCGGAACAGGATCACCCGCGGCACCACGTAATACAGGTAGGCCGAGCCGAACGAGCCGGGAAACCGCACCTGCGGATGATCATAGTCGCCGATGCTCACCAGGTTGACGTTGGCTCCGCCGTCGATCTGCCCGCCCGACAGGAAGAACACGTCGACGCGGCCCTGGCCGGCGCAGTCGAACAGCTCGCGTCCGCCGTCGCTGAAGAAGTCGTGCGTACGGCTGCCGAGGATCGTCACCCGGGGCCGCCCGCGCCCGAGCTCGCGGGCCAGCAGGGCCGCGCTCGCCGGAATCGGCGAGGTCGCCCCGACCGCCACATGGCGGGCATCCCCGATCAGCCCGACGATGACCGAGGCCAGCAGCTCCTCGAGGCGGAAGCTCGGCTCAGGCTGCGCGCCGCTCATGCACGTACCGGTCGAGATATCGGGCAAATCCGTCCGCGGTCGCGGCGAGGCCGGCATACTCGGACAGATGCGCCTCGTCCGCCGCGTAGTATCCGGGCAGCATCAGCGGCCAGGCGCCGCGCGGCGCCACCGCGACCGTCCCGACATAGAAGCCCGCCAGCGTGCCGGGCGCCAACGCCGGGTCGGCGAGCAGGTCCTCGTCGCAGATCCGCTCCACGGTGACGACCGAGGTGCGAGCGGCGTGCGCCATCAGGATCAATTCACGCTGCCGTCCGATCCAGACATTGCCGGCGCGGTCCGCCATCGGGGCATGGAACAGCGCCACGTCGGCATCGATCGCCGGCAGCAGCACGATCGGATCGTTGTCGCCGAACGGGTTGTCGATGACCCGCCAATCGGGACGGTGGCGGACCAGATCGGAGCCGACGAGACCGCGCAGCGGCATGAACGGCACGCCCTTTTCGGCCGCCTGGACCTCGGCGTAGAGCGCCGGGCAGGTCGCATCCTTCATGCGCAGCGCGCCCGCCAGCATGGCCTGGGTGAAGCGTGGCGCCGGCCCGATCTCGCCGAGGCTCACCGCGGAGGTCTCGATCGCCTCGACGCAGCCTGCGCCGATCAGCAGGTCGGCCTGCAGGCTCGAGGTCGGCAGCGCGACCAGCCGCAGCCGCGCGATCCGGCGACGCACCAGGGCCCGGGTCGCCTCCATGGCGACGCCGCAGGTGCCGTGCGGCACCAGGAGCGTGGAGCCGTCAACGATCGGCGCCAGGGCCTCGTCGAGGGTTTTGGCGATCAGCGGCATGGTTGAGATCCTGGCGATGGGGCCGGGCGCGCCCGATACGATATCGGCCGGGCCGGCGGCGAATTGGACCGCATTCCGGCAGCCTATCCCATGTGACCGAAATATGCTCGAAACGAAAGCCGCATTGATCCGGTGGCGCGCCTTGACGCAAGGTCATCGGACGGCGGTCGGGCGCGGCCGGACGGCGGAGCGTCGGGGACCCGGCGGGGGACGCCGCGCATCATGCGAGGAGCACCCGCCATGGACGAATGGAGGATTTGGATGAGAACTACGCTGATCGGGCTCGGGGCGCTCGCACTGGTGGCCGGTCCCGCCGGCGCGCAAAATGCCGTCAAGATCGGCTTCGTCGACACCTTCAGCGGGCCGACCGCCGTGATCGGCAACGACATGCGCGACGCCTTCGAGCTCGCCCTCGACCACCTGGGCCACAAGATGGCCGGGCTGCCGGTCGAGGTCGTCTACGAGGACGACCAGCAGAAGCCCGAGGTCGGCAAGCAGAAGACCGAGAAGGTGCTCCAATCCGACCGCGTCAATTTCATCACCGGATACATCTGGTCGAACGTGCTGCTGGCGTCGCTGAAGCCGGCCGTGGACGCCCAGACCTTCATCATCAGCGCCAATGCAGGGCCGTCGCAGATCGCCGGTCAGTTGTGCTCGCCGTGGTTCTTCTCGACCTCGTGGCAGAACGATCAGACGCCGCAGGCGATGGGCGAATTTCTCAACCAGAAAGCCGTCAAGACGCTGTTCCTGATCGGGCCGAACTACGCGGCCGGCAAGGACATGCTCGCCGGCGTCAAGGCGAGCTTCAAGGGCCAGGTGATCGGCGAGGAATATACCAAGTGGCCGGACCAGCTCGACTTCTCGGCCGAGCTGTCGAAGGCGCGCGCCGCCAAGCCGGAGGCCGTGTTCATATTCTACCCCGGCGCCGCCGGCGTGCAGTTCCTCACCCAGTACGCGCAGGCCGGGCTCAAGGGCCAGATCCCGCTGTACACCGCGTTCGTGATCGACGCGCTGTCGCTGCCGCTCATGAAGGAATTGGCGCTCGGCGTGCCCGGCGCCCAGGAATGGGTCAACGACCTGCCCAACGACGCCAACAAGAGGTTCGTCGCCGATTTTCGCGCCAAATACCACCGCTATCCGTCCTTCTACGGCGCGCAGGCCTATGACGCGGCGAACCTGATCAACAGCGCGGTCGTCGCCGTGAAGGGTGATCTCGCCAACAAGGAGGCGATGCGCGACGAGATGCGCAAGGCCAGCTATGCCTCGGTGCGCGGGCCCTACCGGTACGGCAACAATCACTTCCCGATCGAGAGCTTCTACCTGCAGGAGGCTGTGAAGGACACTGAGGGCAACCTGACGCTGAAGACAATCGCCACCATCCTCAAGGACAACCAGGATCTGTTTCACGACAAGTGCCCGATGAAGTGGTAATCGAGGCGGCCGCCGCGACACCCGGGCGCGGCCGCGGACCGTCAAGGGCTGCCACCTCGCCATGCTGCTGCTGCTCGAACAGTGCCTGAACGGCCTGCAATTCGGCCTGCTGCTGTTCCTGCTCGCCGCCGGGCTGACGCTGGTCTTCGGCATCATGGACCTGGTCAACCTGGCGCACGGCTCGCTCTACATGATGGGCGCCTATTTCGCGGCGAGCTTTTCGGCGCTCACCGGCAGCTTCGTCGCCGGCGCCGTCCTGGCGCTCGGCGCCACGCTGCTGCTCGGCATCGCGCTCGAGGTGGTGGCGCTGCGCAAGCTCTACGGCCGTGACCACCTCGATCAGGTTCTCGGAACGTTCGGCCTGATCCTGTTCTTCAACGAGCTGGTGCGGCTGGTCTGGGGGCCGGCCGGCCGCAGCGTGGCGCTGCCCGACTGGCTCAACCGGCCGGTCGAGCTCCTCCCCGGCGTCTTCTATCCGGCCTATCGTCTCGCCATCATCACGGTCGCGCTCGTCGTCGCGGCGGCGCTCTATCTGACAGTGATGCGCACCCGCCTCGGCATGCTGATCCGCGCCGGGGCGTCGAACCGCGAGATGGTGGGTGCGCTCGGCATCGACATCCGGCTGCTCTACACGCTGGTGTTCGGCCTCGGGGCGGCGCTCGCCGGGCTCGCCGGGCTGATGGAGGCGCCGATCCTGACGGTGCAGATCGGGATGGGCGAGAACATCCTGATCCTCGCCTTCGTGGTCATCGTCATCGGCGGCATCGGCTCGATTCGCGGCGCCTTCCTGTCGGCGATCTTCGTCGGCCTGGTCGATACCGTGGGGCGGGCGTTTCTTCCCGATCTGCTGCGCCTCGTGCTGT
>JBEKZK010000116.1:0-9645 GCA_049509935.1 Xanthobacteraceae bacterium
AGCTCGAGCTCTATCTGATGTGGCGCGCCCGTGGGCTTGCCGTCGAGGCGCCGGCGGTCCGCCCGTAAGTGATATGCTCCTAATACCTGTCCTGACGTCGTGCATGCCTGGGGTGGCGGGGCGGCGGCTGCGGCGGCGCCCAGAATTCAAGGACGTTGAGCGCGCACCACCCGCCGGCGCCGCGGATGGTGTCGAGGCAGGACTGCCGGCTGAAATAGGCGCAATCGGAGGCCATCGGCTCGTACCAGGCGCACCACGGCGCCGCGTCGGCGCGGCCGGTGCCGGCGTCGATCGTGAAGGCGGCCGCCAGGATGGCGAAAATCATTGTGATCTTCAGCATCGCGTCTCTCCGAACAAACCGTCAATGCAGGAGAAAGATCGGCAGCTCGGCCTTGGCCATGATGGCCTGGGTGGAGCTGCCGAACAGGATCTCGTGAGCCCGTCCCTGGCCGTAGCATCCCATGACCAGCAATCCGGCGCCGCACCCCTGGGCGGCGCTTTCCAGCGCCTCGGCGGTGCTACGGCCCGACGCCGGGACGACGAGCGCGTCGGCGCGGATGCCGTGCCACGCCAGATGGCGCACGACGCCCTCCGGCCCGTGCGCCGCCGCCGCGCCGTGCTCGTCGACGGTGACGACGACGACCCGCTCGGCTTGCCCGAGCAGCGGCAGGGCGGCGGCGAGCGCGCGGGCCGGCTCCGGGGCGTCCTTCCAGCACACCATCATGGTGCCGGTCAGGCGTACCGGCTGCCCGGTGGCGGTGAGCAGGACCGGACGGCCGGTCTGGCGCAGAACCGATTCGAGAAGATCATGGGGCAGGCCATTGGCTCGCGTCGAGCGCGCCATGACGACGAGATCACTGTGGCGTGCGTGCTCAATGAGACGCTCCGGCGCGTGCCCGCTCTCCTCGGTATAGCTCGCCGACACGGTGGCGCCGGGCGCCGGGATCTCGACAATGGGGATCCGCCACTGGTCGCAGAAGTCGCGGACGTGGCGCTCGCCATCGACCGACCGGTGCCTCGCCTCCTCGCTCAGAAGGTTCATGGTATTGCGCAACGCCTCGCCGCGGGCGAACTCCATATAGGGCGTATGCTCGGCCGCCTCGCCCACCCCGACCCGGACATGAAAGAAATCGAGGTGCGCGGCGAACGGCTGGGCGACGCCGCGAGCGGTCTCGAAGACGACAGGGTCGGACTCGCTGCCGCCGACCGGCACCAGGATGAGCTTGATCATGGGTCGCCGCCTCATGGGTCGATCCGGCAACATATTCGCCGCCGGCGCGTTGATCCAGCGCAGTTCCGGCGAAAGCCCGCGGACCGGGTCAGCGGCGGATTGATCTGGCGCAAGGCGCCGCGGACCATCCCATGCCACATCGGCCGCTCACGGAAGGACACGGCCACATGGACAAGGTGAAAATCCACGAAGGCGACTGGGTCGTCGTATGTGACGGTCGGAAAGCGCTCATCCTGGAGAACATCGGCGACTGGAAGTTTCCCAACCTGCACACCCACGAGGTGACGGAGCACGAGATGCTGAGCACGCGCGAGCTGGGAACCGGCGCCCCGGGTCGCGTCCAGCAGTCGATGGGCACTGCGACCAGCTCGGTCGAGCAGACCGACTGGCACCGCGAATCCGAGCGCGCCTTCCTGGAGCAGCTGGCCGGTCGTCTCGACGCCGCGGTCGCATCGGGGCGCCCGAAAAGGCTGATCGTGATCGCGCCGCCGCGGGCGCTCGGAACCTTGCGGCAGGCCTTTTCGCCGGCCGTTCGCGGCGCCGTCGAAACCGAGATCGCGCACGACTACGTCAAGCTGACGGTCGGCGAGATCGAAAAGCGCCTGTTCGGCTGATCGCGATGCCCGCGTCCGAGCGCATTTCGCGCGTGCGAGGCGTGGCGGTCGGGCTGCTGGCCGCAATGGCGTCGGCATGGATCTCGCCCGCCGGTGCGGCGCCCCAGCGGCTCGATTGCGTATTGACCGACACCGATACCCAGCGTGGCGGCGAGAAGCGTGCCATCGCCATCGCGTTCGACGAAGCCAGCAGGACGATCACGCTCAACGAGAACGACCAAGCCCGGCCGCTGCGGGATGTCGCCATCAGCAACTCGTCGATGTCGGGCGGAGTGGACGATGTCAGCGTGGGGGTGGATCGATCCTCGCTGCGGGTCGTGTACCAGGTCTATCGGCCGGAATCAGTCGTCAACGAATTCGGGCGGTGCACGGCGGCGCCGCCGCCCTGAACCAAGACTTTGACCTAGATCATGGCGATGCTGCCCGATCGAATGCATCGATCATCTCGGGAGCGAAAGTGACCATGATGACGCGACGCCAGGCCGGTGCCGGACTCCTCGCCAGTGCGGCGCTTGCCGCCACCACACCCGTCGCGGTCGCGGAGGGGGTCGAGCCGCGCGCCCTGCCGCCGCCGCGAAGCGCTGGCGGCCAGCCGTTGATCGCAGCGCTCAAGCTCAGGCGCTCGACGCGCGAATACGCCGACCGGCCGCTCCCGCCGCAGGTTCTCTCCGATCTGTTGTGGGCGGCGTTCGGCGTCAACCGTCCGAGCGGCGACCGCACCGCGCCCTATTGGCGTCACGTCATGGTGATGGACATCTACGCCACGATGGCCGATGGCGTCTGGCTCTATGAACCGAAGGCGCATGCGCTGCTGCCGCATTCGCACGAGGATATCCGCGCCCAGACCGGCCAGCAGGATTTCGTCGCCGCTGCGCCGCTCAACCTCGTCTATGTGGCGCACGGCGAGCGCATGACGGATGTCTCGGCCGAGGAGCGCCGGCTCTACGCCTCGGTCGATGCCGGCTTCATCGGCCAGAACGTCTATCTGTTCTGCGCCTCGGAGGGGCTCGCCACCGTCTTTCGCGGGTCCGTCGACCATGCGAAGCTGGCGCGGACCCTGCGGCTGCCCGAGCAGCAGCTCGTGACCTTCGCCCAGAGCGTCGGATACCCGCGCGCATGATGATTTGCCTCTATTCGTAGCGCAGCGCCTCGATCGGATCGAGGTGCGAGGCCTTGCGCGCCGGATAATATCCGAAGAACACGCCGACCGCGGCCGAGAACGCGAAGCCGCCGACGATCGCGGTCGGCGAGAGCAGCGTCGGCCAGTGCGCCAGCAGCGAGATCAGCTCCGACACGACGACGCCGAACACGATGCCGGCGACGCCGCCAGTGACGCTGAGAAGCACGGCCTCGACCAGGAACTGCAGCAGCACGTGCACGCGCCGGGCCCCGATCGCCATCCTCAGGCCGATCTCGCGCGTGCGCTCGGTGACCGAGACCAGCAGGATGTTCATGATGCCGATGCCGCCGACCAGCAGCGAGATCGACGCTACGGTCGCCAGCAACAGCGCCATGATCCGGCTGCTGCCCTCGGCGGTCTCGGCGATCTGGCTGAGGTTGCGCACCGCAAAATCGGTAGTCGCGCCGGCGCGGATGTGGTGGCGGCGCAACAGCGTTTCGGTCACCTGGGCGAGCGCCGTCTGCACCAGCTCGGGGCTCGCTGCCTGGACGTAGATCTGGTTGACGTAGCCGGTGAGCCGCAGCGTGGTGCCGTAGGGGTTGGCGACCAGCGGGAAATACGGGTCGGTCACCGTTTGCGCGGTGCTCGGAGCCGCGACCCCCAACACCCTGTGCTCCGCGGTGGTGAACGGGATCATCAGGACATCGTCCTGATCCTGCCCATAGCTGCTCTGGCCTTTGGCGGCGAGCACGCCGATCACCCGCACCGGGGTGCCCTTCACCAGGATCATGGCGCCGACCGGGTTCTGCTCGAGGCCGAACAGCTGTTGATGCACGGTCTGGCCGATCAGCCCGACGGCTCCGCCATTGGCGTCGTCCTCCGCCGTCATGGCGCGGCCTGCCGCGATCTGCCAGTTCGCGGTCGACAGATAGCTCGGCGTCACGCCCTGGATGTTGGTCGTCCAGTTCTGATTGCCGTACAGCACCTGGCCGAGCTGCCGGATCAGGTAGCTCACGCGACCCACGGCCGGGCATTCCCGACGGATCGCCTGGGCGTCGGCGACCGTGAGAGTCGAAGCGCTGCCGTAGCCGGCGCGAACGCCGCTCGCCGTGGTCGCGCCGGGAAGGATCACCAGCAGATTGGTGCCCAGGCTCTCGATCTGCTTGCGGACCGCCTCGTTGGCGCCCTGACCGACCGCCACCATGGCGATCAATGCTGCGACGCCGATGAAGACGCCGAGCATCGTCAGCATGGACCGCATCTTGTTGCGTCCGAGCGCCTGGGCCGCCGCGCCGAGGATCATGACGGCGAACGCCCAGAACCGGCCGCCTGGAACCGTCGGTTGCGCATGTTGCGGGCGCAGCGTTACCGGCGCCGGGCGAGCCTCCGGCCGGTCGGCCACGGCCGCGACCGTCCGTTCGTCCGAGATGATCCGCCCGTCGCGCATCGTGATGACGCGGTCGGTGAAGGCCGCAATGTCGGGCTCGTGGGTGACCACCACGATGGTGACGCCATGCTCGCGATTGAGCGACCGCAAGGTGTCCATGATCTCGTGCGACGTCCGCGAATCGAGATTGCCGGTCGGCTCATCGGCCAGCAGCATGCCGGGGCTGCTGATCAGCGCCCGGGCGATCGCGACGCGCTGCTGCTGTCCGCCGGAAAGCTGGCTCGGGGTGTTGCGCTCGCGGCCCGCGAGCCCGACGAAACGCAGCGCCTCGCGCGCCCGCACCAGCCTTTCCGATCTTCGCGTCGGTCCGGACGCCGCATAGAACAGCGGCAGCGCGACGTTCTCGCTGGCGCTGGTGCGGGCGAGCAGGTTGAAGCTCTGGAACACGATGCCGATGCGCTCGCTGCGGATGCGCGCGAGCTCCGGCTCGGCGAGCGCCGCGACGTCCACCCCTTCGAACAGGTAACGGCCACTGCTCGGGCGGTCGAGGCAGCCGAGGATGTTCATCAGCGTCGACTTGCCGGAGCCCGACGAGCCCATGATGGCGACGAACTCGCCGCGCGCGATCTTCAGGTCGATCCCGTCGAGCGCCCGCACCTCGACGTCGCCGAGGCGGTAGATGCGGGTCACGCCCGCGATGTCGATCACGTCGGGCGCGGCGCTCACCGCCCGAGCCCGGTCGGTCGCGGTCCCGATGCCGCCGCCGGTCCGACGGCGCCGGGGTGTCGTTCGCCGACGATCACCTGGTCGCCCGGCTTCAGGTTGCCGTCGAGCACTTCCGAGTAGCTCTCGTCGTCGAGACCGATGCGGATCGCCACCGGCGCCGGCGCGCCGTCGCGGAGCACGAAAACGCGGGATGCATCGCCGCCCGCCGGGGCCGCGCTCAGTCCGCCGGGCGTGAAGCGGACCGCCTGGTCGGGCACCCGCAGCACGTCGTCGCGCCGATCGATGACGATGCGGGTGGTCGCCGTCATGCCCGGCTTGAGCAGCAGGTCGGGATTGTCGACGCCGATGATGATGTCGTAGGTGACGACGTTCTGCACGGTCTGCGGCGCCTGGCGGAACTGCAGCACCGTGCCGGTGAATTGGCGGTTGGGATAGGCCTCCACCGTGAAGCTCGCCTTGCTGCCCTCGAGCAGGCCGCCGACGTCGCTTTCGCTGACGTTGGTGTCGACCTGCATCCGCGTCAGATCGGTGGCGATCAGGAACAGGGTCGGCGTCTGGAAGCTCGCCGCCACGGTCTGGCCGATGGTGATGTTGCGTGACACCACCGTGCCGTTCACCGGCGAGATGATGTTGGTATAGTCGAGGTTCACCTGGGCCGCCTCGAGGCCCGCCTCCTTCACCGCGATCGTCGCCCGGTCGACCTCGATCTGCGCCGCGGCCTGATCGTAGGTGCTCTTGGACGCATCCAGCACGTCGTGCGAGATCGCGTCGGTCTTGATCAGCGCGGAATTGCGGTCGTAGGTGAGCTTGGCGTAGGCAAGGTTCGCCTGGTCCTTGACGAACTGGGCCTTGGCGGTGGCGAGGTCGGCCTTGGTCTGGTCGACCAACGTCTGATAGGGCCGGGGATCGATCTTGGCGCAGAGCTGGCCCTGCCTCACCCGCGTGTTGAAGTCGCAGTACTGGTCGCGAATCACCCCCGACACATAGGACCCGACAATAATGGTCAGCACGGGATTGACGGTGCCGCTCGACGACACGGTGCGCACCACCGTGCCCCTGGCGACCGGAGCCGTGACGTAGCTCACCGCCTCCCCACCGCGGCTCAGCCAATAGGCGGTTGCGCCGGCGAGCGCGAGGACGAGGAGCACGCCGACCACGAGGCCGCGCCGCATGCCCGGCCTGCCCGGCGCTCGAGCCGCTTCGCTGCCGCCCACCTCCGCGGGATGCGCGGGTTGAAGCGGCTTCGTCAATTGCTCCATGCCGTCGATCCCGTCGGCCGCGATTCGGCAGCGCGGCCTGACCATCCCAATTAAGGAATGCCCGCCCCGGACACATTGACGTGGATCAAGGGCTGCGACGTGTATCAAGGGCTGCGCCGCGAGCCGAAATGGGGGTGGAGGTCGCCGGGCGATCCGGCGGGGCGGCGTTGTTGACGAAACTCAATGACTTCCGCCAGGAAGAGCCTATTTTTTCGTGGAATCCGCCGTGGAGAGCAGCCATGAAGGCGGCAGACGTGATGACCCGCAACGTCGTGTCGGTCGCAGTCGATGCGCCGCTCATCGAGGCGATGCGGTTGATGCTGCAACACCGGATCAGCGGCCTGCCGGTCCTGGGGCAGGGCGGTGAGCTTGTCGGTGTCATCACCGAGAGCGACCTTCTGCGCCTCGACGGAGGCAGCGCCGGGTCATCCCGGCCGCACTGGATCGAGCTGTTGATCGAGCCGCAGCACTTGCCCAGGGATTATGCGAGCTATCACGGTCGCAAGGTGAGCGAGGTCATGACGGCCAGTCCGGTGACGATCGCGGAGGACGCTCTGCTCGATGAGGCTTTGCGGCTCATGGAGGTCCATCACATCAAGCGCCTCCTCGTGGTGCGAAGCGGCGCGCTGGTCGGCGTGATCAGCCGCGCCGATCTGCTGCACGCGCTGTCGCGGGCGGTCCGGGAAGCCGGCGAGCTGGCTCAGAGCAGCGAGCGCAGCCGGGTGCACGCCGCCAGGCTGGAGAGCCAGCTGTGGATCCGTGGCATCAAGCCGTGAGCCGGCGCGCGGAGCAATCCGATACGATGCGTTGCGCGCGCTGATGCTCTCGGGCGGGGCCTCGGTCTACGGACTCGCGATGGATGTCGCGAAGATCGTCTGATCCTGCGAGGCGGGCCGCCGGTGCAGCTGCCACGAGATTGACCGTAACGGGTCTGCAGACGTCAGGACAGCATTCGAGCGCCGACCGTCCCGTCAACGAGGTTATCGTGCCGGCCGGGACACACCCCTCCGGGCCAAAGCATGCTTGGGATCGCTTGTGCTCCGCATGGTCGCATCGGATCGGCGCGAGCGAACCATGTGAGGGTGCCCACGTTGGTATCAGTCGCGGTATCGCAAAGAGGAGGCCGTCTGCGGGAGCGCTTGATCGGCCGCAGGCTCCTTGGTCGCCGCCTCGCTGTGCGCCTGAAGCCAGGAGATGATCTGTGGCCAGACCCGGGCGAATGCCTGCCGTCCGGCGAGCACGGCCAAGTGCTGCATGGCCACGCCGACCTCGGCCGGACACTCGATGGCCTGGGTGTCGGGGATCGGCATCTTCCCGAAAAACGGCAAGACCGATGCCAGAGGCCCGATCTCATCGGCCGTATTGACGACGGCGAGCGTTGGAGTTCGCAAGTCGGACGGCCCAACCGTCCTGCCGCGGACCGACAGGGTCCCCCGGTAAAATCGATTCTCGGAATAGAGCCACTGCGCGATCTGGCTGACCAGCTTGGCCGGGAGTGCCACCTCGTCGAGAGCCCAGCGTTCGATGCGTGCGTGCGTGTCCATGGCGGACGGATCGGCAAGGCTGAGCAGCCCGTCGACCCATCGCGACCACAGGAAGGTCTCGAGCGACGCCGCGACGCTCGCCCGTGACAGAAGCGAGCCGGGCACCATCCCCGTCTCCGCCAATGTCGACGGAACCATGGAGACGAGGGCATCGCGAAATCGGCTCGACGCCCGCTCGAAACACAGCGGCGCCCCGAGAAGCACGAGGCCCCGGGCCATTTGCGGTTCCAAGGCACAAGAAATCGCCGCCAGCGTCCCGCCGAGCGAGTGCCCCATGAGAAAAGGCCGGGCCTGACGTGCATCAGCCGAGACGGCTTTGACGCACGCCGTGATGGCCTCGCCCGCATACTCGTCGAGACCGGCACGTCCGTCTCCGTCCGCCGCAGACATCCATTCGAGGAGATACACGCGCAGGCCATGATCGAGGCAGTAGCCCACCGCGCTGACCGCGGGCGTGAGGTCCCAGATGTACGGCCGCTTGATCGGTGCGGCCACGATGAGCAGCGGCATCGCAGCATCGGGGCCGTCATAGCGGCGCAGGCGGCAATGCGGCCCCGAAGAAATGATCTGAAAGGCGCGCTCGTTCGGCCCGAAGCCGAACATGTCGAGGATGCCTGCCTGCGTTCGAGAGAGGCCATCCGACATCGCAAAGTGAGCCGCACCGAGGGAATCCATGAACCTGTTCATTGCGCAGCCCCGTCAGGTGGTCGATTGACGCGCCCGGCTTGCCACGATGTAGCGGATGCTTTCGATCAGCGCATCACCGAGGAGCGGCTTCTCGACGACGCGGGCGCCGGCAACGGCGGCGCGATCCAGCAGATTGCGGTTGGGATTGCTGGTGATCAGGATGGCGGGAGCGTGGACCCTGCGGTCGCGCAGCTGGCCGATGACTTCGAGGCCGGTCATGTGCGGGAGATTGTAATCGACGACGAGGCAGTCGGCGCACGGCAGTCGCCTGTGCTCGAGAAGGTCGCTACCGTCGGCGTAGAGGCGGACTGCGTAACCCTCGATCTCCAGAGAGAATTTCAGCGAGTTGCGCACCGCCGGATCGTCCTCGATCACGACGACCAGGGGCTTTGCTTGCCCCGTGGCGGTGCGCGCCATGCGGTCCGCGCTCGGTTCCATGTCCGCATGTATCGCACCGAATCGGCGGCGCCGCCTTGATCCAGCTCAACCGTCGCCGATCTCGACGATCAGGACCTCGGCGGCTCGGCCTGATGCGCGACGTCGGTCATAACGCCCGCGAGCAGGGCCATACGTACGAGATCCGACAGGCTCGACGCCCTCATCTTGGTCATCAGGTTGGCGCGGTAGATCTCGACGGTGCGCGGGCTGATTCCGAGGTCGAAGGCGATGATCTTGTTCGGCCGGCCGACGACGAGGCCGCCAAGCACCTGGCGTTCACGCGTCGACAGGCCATCGAGGCGCTCCTTGATCTCGGCCCGCTCCGCCTCCTGCCGGGCGTCGCGCTCGTGGCGATTGAGGGCGGATTTCACGGCGGCCAGCAGCACGTCGTCGTCGAACGGCTTTTCCAGAAACTCGACGGCACCGAGCTTCATCGCTTCCACCGCGAGCGGCACATCGCCGTGGCCGGTGATCACGATGACCGGAAGCGCGACGCCGCGCTGTCCCAGCCGGCGCAGTAGCTCGATGCCGCTGATGCCCGGCATGCTCACGTCGGTGATCACGCAACCGGGTGTCGCATCGCCGAACGCGTCGAGGAACGCCGCTGCCGATTCATGGGTGCGCACCGCAATCCTGGCG
>JBEKZK010000117.1:0-9605 GCA_049509935.1 Xanthobacteraceae bacterium
CGGAGGTCGGCTCGTCGAGCAGCCAGATCGGCCGGTAGGCCGCCAGGAGACGCGCCACCGACAGCCGCCGCCTCTGGCCGGCCGACAGGTAGCCGGCGGGCAGCGCGGCCAGCGAGGCGAGCCCGACCGCGTCCAGGGCTTCGGCGGGGTGCATGCCGCCGGTTCCGAGATATCGTGCCCAGAAGGCGAGGTTCTCGGCCACGGAGAGCGACGGCTTCAGCGCATCGCGATGGCCCAGATAGTGCGCCTGCTCGGCAACCGTGAGCTCGGGATCGGCGTCGGCGAGCTCGATCCGGCCGGCCGCAAGCTGCACCAGCCCGGCGATGCTGCGCAGCAACGAGGTCTTGCCGGCACCGTTCGGGCCACGGATCGCCAGCAGCTCGCCCGTATCGACGTGAAAATCCAGGTCGCCAAAGACGCGGCGATCGCCGCGAACGCAGACCAGGTCATACGCAGAAAGCCGCATCCGGTCGCCTCCCGAGCCACACCGGTGGCAGGAACCGGTCCGCTCAGTAGCCGAAAATCAGCGAATAATCCCCCTCCGGGTGCGTCAGCATGTGGCAGAGGGATTGAAAACACCTTATAAACCACGCAGTTGCGCCGCGACCGGGGGTTATTGGGCACGCTCAGGTCGCAGAGCCTTCTGTCATTCCTGCAGGACGTGCGCGGTGCCCCGTGGCGTGTCCGCTCGATGGAAAGCCGCCATGACCTCGCTCGACAGCTTCAAAAGCCGCAAGACCCTGAAGGTCGGCCCCAAGTCCTATGTCTATTACAGCCTGCCCGCCGCCGAGAAGAACGGCCTCAAGGGCATCTCGCGGCTGCCGTCCTCGATGAAGATTCTGCTCGAGAACCTGCTGCGCAACGAGGACGGGCACACCGTCACGAAGGACGACATCAAGGCGGTCGCCGGGTGGCTGAAGAAGAAGAGCTCCGACCGCGAGATCGCGTTCCGCCCGGCCCGCGTGCTGATGCAGGACTTCACCGGCGTCCCGGCGGTGGTCGACCTCGCCGCCATGCGCGACGCCATGGCGTCGCTCGGCGGCGATCCGAAGAAGATCAATCCGCTGGTCCCGGTCGATCTCGTCATCGACCATTCGGTGATCGTGAACTTCTTCGGCAACGGCCAGGCCTTCAAGAAGAATGTCGCCGAGGAATACAAGCAGAACCAGGAACGCTATCGCTTCCTCAAATGGGCTCAGAGCTCGTTCGAGAATTTCCGCGTGGTGCCGCCGGGAACCGGCATCTGCCACCAGGTGAACCTCGAATACCTGTCGCAGACCGTGTGGACCGCCAAGGAGGCCACGAAGGCCAAGGGCCGCAGTGCCGTGGCGACGGTCGCCTATCCGGACACCGTGATCGGCACCGATTCGCACACCACGATGGTCAACGGCTTGAGCGTGCTCGGCTGGGGCGCCGGCGGCATCGAGGCGGAAGCCGCCATGCTGGGCCAGCCGATGTCGATGCTGCTGCCGGAGGTGATCGGCGTGCGGCTGACCGGCAAGCTGAAGGAAGGCGTGACCGCAACCGACCTGGTGCTCACCGTCACGCAGATGCTGCGCAAGCAGGGAGTGGTCGGAAAGTTCGTCGAGTTCTGCGGCCCCGGCCTCGACCATCTGTCGATCGAGGATCGGGCCACCATCGGCAACATGTCGCCCGAATACGGCGCGACATGCGGGTTCTTCCCGATCGACGACGACACCGTCCGCTACCTGCAGAACACCGGCCGGCCGGCCGCGATCGTCGCCCTGGTCAAGGCCTACGCCAAGGCGCAGGGAATGTTCCGCACCAAGAAGACCGCGGACCCGGCGTTCACCCAGTTGCTCAAGCTCGATCTCGCTACCGTCGAGCCGTCGCTCGCGGGCCCGAAGCGGCCGCAGGACAGGGTCCTGCTCAAGAACCTCAAGGCCTCCTTCGCCGCGGCGATGGAGACGGAATTCGGCAAGGCCGGCGAGATCGCCAAGCGCGTGCCGGTCGAGGGCCGCAAGCACGACCTCGGTCATGGCGACGTCGTGATCGCCGCCATCACGTCGTGCACCAATACGTCGAACCCGAGCGTCATGGTCGGCGCCGGTCTGCTCGCCCGCAAGGCGGCCGCCCGCGGGCTGAAGGTGAAGCCCTGGGTGAAGACCTCGCTGGCACCGGGATCCCAGGTCGTGGCCGAATATCTCGCCAAGTCGGGGCTGCAGGCCGACCTCGACAAGCTCGGCTTCAACCTCGTTGGCTTCGGCTGCACCACGTGCATCGGCAACTCGGGGCCGCTGCCGCCGGAGATCTCCAAGGCCATCAACGGACACGACCTGGTGGCCGCGGCCGTGCTTTCGGGCAACCGCAACTTCGAGGGCCGGGTCAATCAGGACGTCCGGGCGAACTACCTCGCCTCTCCGCCGCTGGTCGTCGCCTACGCGCTCGCCGGCTCGATGCAGGCGGATCTGGTCGGAGCGCCGCTCGGCCGCGACGCCAAGGGCAAGGACGTCTATTTGAAGGACATCTGGCCGACCAATCGCGAGATCACGGCGGTGATCAGAAAGGTGATCGGCAAGAGCCTGTTCACCCGCAAGTACGCCGATGTATTCAAGGGCGACGCCAACTGGCGCAAGGTCGCCGTCAAGGGCGGCGTGACCTACGGCTGGGACAGCGCCTCGACCTACGTGCAGAACCCGCCGTACTTCGTCGGCATGGGCCGCACGCCGATGCCGATTACCGACGTGGTGGACGCCCGCATTCTCGGCCTCTTCCTCGATTCGATCACCACCGACCACATCTCGCCGGCGGGATCGATCCGGGCCAGCTCCCCGGCGGGCAAGTATCTGGTCGAGCACAAGGTCGACCCGATCGACTTTAACCAATACGGCACGCGCCGCGGCAATCATGAGATCATGATGCGCGGCACCTTTGCCAACATTCGCATCAAGAACCAGATGGTGCAGGGCGTCGAAGGCGGCGTGACGGTGCATTATCCGTCGCGGCAGCAGATGCCGATCTACGACGCCGCGATGCGCTACAAATCGGAACGCGTGCCGCTGGTGGTGTTCGCCGGCAAGGAATACGGCACCGGGTCGTCGCGCGACTGGGCCGCCAAGGGCACGATGCTCCTCGGCATCCGCGCCGTGGTCTCGCAGTCGTTCGAGCGCATCCATCGCTCGAACCTCGTCGGCATGGGCGTGCTGCCGCTCACCTTCGAGGAAGGTGCGTCGTGGCAATCGCTCGGCATCAAGGGCGACGAGGTGGTGACCATCCGCGGCCTGGTGGCCGATCTCAAGCCCCGGCAGCGGCTCGTCGCCGAGATCGTCTCCCCCAATGGCGCGCTCAAGCGGGTCCCGCTGCTGTGCCGCATCGATACCGTCGAGGAGCTCGATTACTTCCGCAACGGCGGCATCCTGCAGTACGTCCTGCGCCACCTCGCCGCGTGATCCGCTCGCCGCGGTGCCGGGCGCCTGGCCTGGCACCGGTGTCCACGCGCCGTGATGCGCAATGTCGGCGGCGCCTCACCGCGAATTGAGTGGCGGGTGATGGAGGCGCTGACTATGAGTTCGGTGGCGAGCGTCACCCCGTTGAACGGCGGCGGCGCGGGGGGCACTGGAGCGGACAAATGGGTTGTTGTCGCGTCGCGCTTTCGACGGTGGTTGCGGTTGCCGCCTCGATGTCGACGATCGGCGCATCGGCCGATGCGCAGCCGCGCGGGGTGGTCGAGCTGTTCACCAGTCAAGGCTGCTCGTCGTGTCCGCCCGCCGATCAGGTGCTCGGCGACCTGTCGCACGATTCCTCCATCATCGCGTTGAGCCTGCCGATCGACTACTGGGACTATCTCGGCTGGAAGGACACGCTGGCCAATCCGCAGCATTCGGCGCGCCAGCGCGGCTATGCCCGTCTGCGTGGCGACCGCGAGGTCTACACGCCACAGGCCGTCGTCAACGGCGCCGTGCATGTGCTCGGCAGCGACAAGGCGGCGATCGAGCGCGCGGTGACCCAGACCCGTCACGGCGCGACGCTGTCGCTGCCGATCAAGCTCACCCGGTCCGACCGCGAGCTCGACGTCACGGTGCAGCCCGGCGCCACCGAAGGCCCGAGCGGCGAGGTGTGGTTGTGTGCGCTCAGCACCACCGTCCCGGTGGTAATCGGCCGCGGCGAGAACCACGGCCACACCGTCGCGTACCACAACGTCGTCCGGAACTGGATCAAGCTCGGCGAATGGACTGGGCAGACCCACACCTTCCGAGTTCCGGCGGCCGACGTCGAGAGCGAAGGGGTCGATGCGGTCGCGGTGATCGTCCAGGGCGGCACCCCGGAAAGCCCGAGGACGATGCTGGGAGCAGCCATCGACTCGTTGCGGTGAAGGGCTCCCGGCAGCGACGCACAAAAAAGGCCGGCAAAAGCCGACCAAGTAGAAATCTCGTGCTCAACCTTATTCGGAACTAGGACCCGGCCTGCTCGAGCCCCGGGGGGCTGGGGGGCTGAGGAATCCGGAACTCTCGCGAGGCCGGGCCCTGTAAGTTTGCTTTTCGCAGTCGACGACGGCACGCGCTGGGCCGAAGTTGGGCCTTATTATGATTCCTTTAACGTGGTCGTGAGGGCCATCGGCCTGCGCGGAACCGCCGTGTGGCCCGCCACCGCGATGGGCCGCCGCTCCGCAGTCGCATCGCCCATCGTCCCGGCGCCGGTCGACCAGCACCGTTCAACGGCACTCTGAGCGTTCAATGAGCACTTGCGGGCTGCCGCAAGCGGCGCGATCATCCTGTGACAATTGGATGATACCAACCAAGGAGGCGCCGCATGACTTTCGGTCCCGGCGAGACTGAACCAAGCGAGACCCGCGGGGGCGAGATCCCGGGCAGTGCCCGGCCCGTCGCCCCCGTCAACCAGGTGACCTTCGAGCGCCGCGAGCTCACCCGCATCCTCGGGCTCTATGGCCGCAAGGTCGCGGCCGGCGAATGGCGCGACTACGCCATCGATTTCCTCAAGGACCGGGCGGTGTTCTCGGTGTTCCGCCGCTCCTCCGAAGTGCCGATCTACCGCATCGAGAAGAGCCCCAGGCTGGCGCGCCGGCAGGGCGCCTACAGCATCATCTCGGCGACCGGCCTGATCGTGCGTCGCGGCCACGAGCTCGACCGCGTGCTGCGGGCGATCGACAAATCGGTGAGCCTGGTGGCGAATTGACCGCGGCGAAGGCCGGCCAAAACCTGCCGCGGAGCTGACCCGGGCCGGCGGATGCTGCTTGGCGTCGCGTGACCGCAAACGACAACGCCCCGGCCATGGGCCGGGGCGCCATCCGATCAAGACCCGTTGCGTTCAGCGGCGGTCGCCGAACAGGCGCAGCATCATCAGGAACAGGTTGATGAAGTCGAGGTAGAGCTGGAGCGCGCCCATCACGGCCTTGCGGCCCGCGATGGTGCCGTCATCCATCGGGCTGTACATCTCCTTGATCTTCTGGGTGTCGTAGGCGGTGAGCCCCGCGAACACCAGGACGCCGATGATCGAGATCACGAACCCCATGGCGCTGCTCTGCAGGAACAGGTTGACCAGGCTGGCGATGATGATGCCGATCAGGCCCATGAACAGGAACGAGCCGAACCCGGTCAGATCGCGCTGGGTGGTATAGCCCCACAGGCTGAGCGCGCCGAAGGAGGCCGCCGAGATGAAGAAGACCCGGGCGATCGAGGTGTGGGTGTAGGCCATGAAGATCGGCGTCAGCGATATGCCGAGCAACGCCGCGTAGAAGAAGAACAGCGTCCGCGCCGCGCTCGCCGACAGGTGCTGGATGCGGAAGCTGATGAACATCACCAGGGCGAGCGGAGCGAACAGGAGGACCAGATAGAGCGGCGTGCTGAACAGCGTCCGTCCGAACGCCGGATCGGCGAGCACGTACTGGTACAGCGCCCAGGAGGCGACGCCGGTCAGCGCCACACCGATGGTCATGTAGTTGTAGACGCGGATCATATGGGCCCGCAGGCCTGCATCGATCGCCACGCGATCGGCGCCGAAGCGTGCGGTTGCGATGTTGCGGTCGAAGTCCGACATTGGAAGCCATCCTCTCTGGCGCCCGGCCTCAAGTGGTGCGCTCGGACGCGCAGACAACCCACCGGCTCAGGCTCACGGGGTGCCGCCGCATCCGGCGGCGATACCCCCACTCGCACCAGAATTTAGTGCTTGTCGGGGTTTTGCGCTAGATGCCAGCGTGTCGCCGCCGACCATAATCGTCAATGGTTAAAGCCGGCCGGTACGGCCGAAACGGGGCGTAAACCATGCCGCGACCCCGCCGGATGCACGCACGGGCGCTCCGGCGACCGGCATCGCCGACGCAAGCCGGTGAGAGGGTTGAAGAAACCTGCCCGGCGCGGCGCCTCGCGACCATTGCTACAAGTGCCGCAGGACGGGCGCCGGCTTCTGGCCGAGCGCCGAAAAGGTGCCGATCAGGCCGAACAGCACGGTGAGCATCAGGGCGCCGAAGGCCGCCGCGAGCGCCGGCCCGGGCAGCCAGACGAAGGCGAGGTCCATCACCCGGGTCACCACGGCCCAGGCGGCGATCGAGCCCGCCGCGACACCGAAGGCCGCGGTGGCGAAGCCGAGCAGCAGATATTCGAGCGCATAGGCGGCCAGCAGCCGGGCGCGGGTTGCGCCGAGGGTCTTCAGGATCACGGCATCGTAGACCCGGTGACGGTGGCCGGTTGCAAGCGCGCCGCCGAGCACCAGCACGGCGGCGAACAGCGTCACCGCGCTGGCACCGCGGATCGCGAAGGTGAGATCGAGCACCACCTTGCTCACCGCATCGAGCGCCTCCTTGACGCGCACCGTGGTGACCGCCGGGAACGCCTCGGCGGCCGCCTTGAGCAGCGCGATCTCCTCGTCGGCGGTCCCGCCATCCGGGTAGGTCAGCGTCGCCACCTGGGTGGCGGGGGCGCCGCGGAACGTATCGGGCGAGAACACCAGGACGAAGTTGATACCCAGCGTCTGCCAGTCGACGGCGCGCAGATTGGCGACCGTGGCGGTGATGTTGCGCCCGAGCACGTTGACGACCACCGGATCGCCGAGCCGCAGCCCGAGCCCCTCGGCAAGCTTGTTCTCGAACGATACCAGCGGCGGTCCGCGGTAGTCCGGCTGCCACCATTGCCCGGCGACGACGCGCGACCCGGCCGGAACGTCGGTCCCGTAGGTGATGCCGCGATCGCTCTGCAACACCCAGGCGGCGCTCTGCGCTGGCCGCAGGTCCTCGGCCTTGACGCCGTTCACGCTGACGATGCGGCCGCGCAGCATCGGCACGCGCTCGAGCTTGGCGCCCGGGGCGCGGGCCCGGATGAAGGCGTCGAAACGTTCGGCGTCGGCCTGCTGGATGTCGACGAAATAGAACGACGGCGCGCGCGCCGGCAGGCCGGCGGTGAGCTGCTGATGCAGGTTGCCGTCGATCAAGGTCAGCGCGACCAGCAGCGACAGGCCGAGCCCGAGCGAGAGCACGACGGTCGGCGTCAGCGCGCCCGGCCGATGGATGTTGGCGATGACCAGGCGCAACAGGGTCGAGCGCGGCCGCGGGGCGCGGCGCGCCAGGCCCATCAGCAGGATGGCGACGAAACGCAGCGTCGCGAACACCACGACCGCCGCGGCGATGAAGATGGCGGCGACGTTGCGGTCGAAGGCGAGCATGATCGCAAGCCCCGCCAGGACGGCGGCAGTCGCGGCCGTCGCCACGATATAGCGCTTGCGCGGCAGCCGCCGCTCCGGCGCTACTGCGTCGCGGAAGAGCGCCGAGGCCGGGACGTCACGGCCACGGCCGAGCGGCCACAGCGCGAAGGCGATCGCCGTCAGGAGCCCGTAGACGAGCGCCAGCGCGAGCTCGGCCGGGTGCACGGCCGGCGCCAGCGGGATCGGAATGACGGACCCGAGCACGGCGGCGATCAGGAACGGCAGGGCGGCGCCGAGCGCCAGGCCCGCCACGCTGCCGATGAGCGCCAGCACCAGCACCTGGATGAGATAGATCGCAAAAATCCGGCCGCTGCTGGCGCCCAGCGCCTTCATGGTGGCGATCACCTCGCGCTTGCGATCGAGATAGCTCTTGACCGCATTGGCGACGCCGACGCCGCCGACCAGCAGGGCGCTGAGCCCCACCAGGGTGAGGAACTCGCTGAAGCGCTCGATGTTGCGGCCGAACTCGGGCGACGCGTTGGCGCGGGTGCGGATCTCCCACCCGGCCTCGGGGAATTGGCTGACACCGGTCGCGGCCACCGCCTTGATCCGGCGATCGCGTGGGTCGGCGTCGGCAAGGCGCAGCCGGTAATGCCAGCGCACGAGGCTGCCGGGCTGCAACAGGCCGGTCGCGCGCAGCGCCCCCTCACCGATCAGCAGGCGCGGCGCGAAGGCGATGCCGGCCGCCAGCTTGTCGGGCTCGGACTTGAGAATCGCCCTGACCTCGATCGTCGCCTCGCCGATCCTCAGCGTGGCGCCCGGCGCCACATCGAGGCGCGCCAGCAACGCCGCGTCGGCGGCGGCGCCAAATACGCCGTCGCGGTCAGCCAGCGCATCGGCGAGATCATGCTTCGAATCGATCGCGACAGCGCCGTAGAGCGGATAGGCCCGATCGACCGCCTTGACCTCGGCGAGCGCAGTGCGGCCGTCTGGCGTCCTCACCATGGCCCGCATGGTGGCGGCGACCGAGACCCGACCCTGGCGGTCGAGGAAGGTCCGCTCGGCTGCGTTCGCCTCGCGATGAATCAGCGAGAACGCGATGTCGCCGCCGAGAATGACCCGGCCCTCGCGTGCGAGCCCGTCGACCAGGCTGTCGGCGAACGAGCCGACGCCCGCGATCGCCATGACGCCGAGCGCGATGCAGGCGATGAACACATAGAAGCCGCGCAAGCCGCCACGCAGCTCGCGCAGCGCCAGCCGCCATGTGAGCGGGCCGCGAGGCGCTCGCCGGCCGAAGATGACGACCTGGCTCATGCGGGGATCCGCTCGCGCCGCGGGGCATCCTCGATCCGTCCCGAGCGCAGCCGCACCACCCGGCCGCAGCGGCCGGCCAGCGCAGCGTCGTGAGTTACCAGCACCAGGGTGGTGCCGCGCTCGCGGTGACCGGCGAACAGCAGCTCGATGATCTGCCCGCCGATCGCCTCGTCGAGGTTTCCGGTCGGCTCGTCCGCCACCAGGATGGCCGGGTCCGGCGCCAGCGCGCGGGCCAGCGCAACGCGCTGCTGCTCCCCTCCCGACAGCTCGGCCGGGTAGTGGCCGGCGCGATCGGCAAGCCCGACCGCCGCGAGCTCTCGCGCCGCGCGCCCGAACGCATCGGCGGTACCGGCAAGCTCCAACGGCACCGCCACGTTCTCCAGCGCCGTCATCGTCGGAATCAGGTGGAACGACTGGAACACGATGCCGATCTGACGGCCGCGAAAGCGGGCGAGCCCGTCCTCGTCGAGCCGGCAAAGGTCCTGGCCGGCGACCATGACGGTTCCGCTGTCGGGGCGCTCGAGCCCGGCCATCACCATCAACAGGGTGGATTTTCCCGAGCCCGATGGGCCGATCAGGCCGACTGCTTCACCGCGTCCTATATGCAGATCGATGTCCTTGAGGATATGAACCCGGGCCGCTCCGCGGCCGAGCGACAGGTTGACGCCGGCAAGCGCGAT
>JBEKZK010000118.1:0-9603 GCA_049509935.1 Xanthobacteraceae bacterium
CTCGATGTCGTCCAGCGTCACCTCGGTGTCGATCACCGGCGACAGCCCGGCCGCCATCTTGGCGAGGCTGGTGCGGATGTTGCGCATCGAGGCGCCGAACGAGCCGATGATGCGGTACTGCCGCTGGAACAGCTGCATCAGGTTCAGCGTGGTGGTCGGTCCCGACGTCGATCCGCAGGTGACGAGGCGCCCGCCGCGCGTCAGCGCCAGCAGCGAGCCGTTGAATGTCTCGGCGCCGACGTGCTCGAACACCACGTCGACGCCGCGCTTGGCGGTGATCTTGCGCACCAGGTGCTCGAAGCGATCGGTCCGATAGTTGATGACGTGATCGGCGCCCAGCGCACGCGCCCGCTCGGCCTTGACGTCGTCGCCGACCGTGGTGATGACGGTGCAGCCGATCGCCTTGGCCATCTTGATGGCGACGCTGCCGATGCCGGAGCCGCCGGCATGCACCAGGATGGTCTCGCCGGGCTCCAGCCGGGCGTTGTCGAACAGCATGTGCTCGACGGTCGCGAAGGTGATCGGCGCGCAGGCGGCGTCGCGGATGCTGACGCCGTCGGGAACCTTGATGACGAAGCCCGCCGGCATGTTGAGAAGCTCGCGGGCGAAGCCGTCGACGTGGAAGCCCATCACGCCGGTGACGTTCTCGCACAGATTGTCGCGGCCGTCGCGGCAGGCGCGGCACTGGCCGCAGGTCAGCGAGGCGTACATCACGACGCGATCGCCCGGCGCGTGGCTGGTGACGCCGGGGCCGACGGCGACGATCTCGCCGGCGGCCTCGGCACCGACCACCAGCGGCAGCTTGCGCCGGACGAAGGCCATGCCGCGCCATCCCCACACGTCGATGTGGTTGAGCGCCATGGCGCGCACGCGGATCTGCACCTCGCCGGCGGCCGGCGGCGGAGGCGTCGCAAGCTCGGCGATTTCCAGCTTGCGGTCGGCGACCAGGGTGAGCGCTCGCATCGAGACTCCGAAAAGGACGGCTGAAGCCGCAGGATCAGCGTCGCATGCCTATCGCCGCGGCACGCGGGCCGTCAACCATGGATGAGCCAGCGCTCACGACGGCTCCCGCGCCAGCACCAGCGAGGCATTCTGGCCGCCGAATCCGAACGAGTTGGAGATGACGTGGGTGACGCGGGCATCGCGCGCGACGTTGGGGACCACGTCGAGCGGGATCGCCGGGTCGGGCACCTCGTAGTTGATCGTCGGCGGAATGCGCTGGTGCTCCAGCGTCAGCAACGAGAAGATCGCCTCGACCGAGCCGGCCGCCGAGATGGTGTGGCCGATCATCGACTTGTTGGACGAGATCGGCACCGTCCTGACGCGCTCGCCGAGCACGGCGGCGAGGCTCAGATATTCCATCTTGTCGTTCTCCGGCGTGCCGGTGCCGTGGGCATTGATGTAGTCGATGTCGTCGGGCTCGAGCCGCGCGTCGGCGATCGCGTTGCGGATGCTGCCGATGATCGGCTTGCCGTCCGGGCTCGAGCGCGTGCGATGGAACGAATCCGCCGTCTCGCCGCAACCCTCGATCACGCCGAGGATGCGGGCGCCGCGCGCCGTTGCCGCCTCGAGGCTCTCCAGCACCAGCGCGCCGGCGCCTTCCGCCATGACGAAGCCGTCGCGGTTCCTGGCGAACGGCTTGGCCGCCGCGCTCGGCGGATCGTTGTGGGTGGACAGCGCCGAGAGCAGCGAGAAGCGGATCAGCGATTCCTGGTTCACCGACGAATCGGTGGCAACGCACAGGGCGGCGTCGGTCTCGCCGCGGCGGATCGCCTCGACGCCGAGCTGGATGGCAGTCGCCCCGGACGCGCAGGCGGTCGACAGCGAGATCGGCGACCCCTTGGTGCCGAACCTGCTCGCCAGGTGATCGGCCACCGACGCGAAGGCGACGCGCTCGAAATACGGGCGGAACCTGCCGCCCTCCGCCGCGCGAATGAGGTCGTCATAGGTGATGTCGCCGTTCGCCCCGCAGGCCGCCGCCACGTCCTGGCGCAGCTGCCACTCGATCTCGATCGGCGCGACCGCCAGGAACAGCGGCCCCGGGAAGTCGCCGTGCGACCCGATGCCCGACTCGGCCACCGCTTCCTCGATGACGATCTCGCCCAGGCGCTCGCACAGCGCCGGCGCGGAGAACGGCTCGACGGCGACGAAATCGATGGTTCCGGCAACCCGGGTCTTCAGGCCCTCGGTGTCGAAGCGGCGGATGGTGCGGATCCCGGATTCGCCGGCGGTGAGCTTGCGCCAGTTCTCCGCCTTGCCGGCGCCGAGCGAGGTCGCGACCCCCATGCCGGTCACCACGACGATCGGACGGCTCCTGCCGTTTTGCGTGGACGCCATGACACTCCCCTCGTAGCCCGGATGGAGCGAAGCGTAATCCGGGGGGCGGCGGTACCGCCGGGCGACGCCGTTCCCGCATTCCGCCATAGCCCGTCGCAGACGGGCGTCAACGCCCTGATGGCTCCATGCGGGCTACTGCTCTACCCGATCGCTTCGACCAGGGCCATGCCTTCTCCGCGCCAATGGCCGACGCTGGTGACGACGGCCTGGGTGATCGGGCGCTCGGCCGGCCGCTCGACTCCCGACTGGTCGGCGGGCGGAAACAAGCTCCCATGCTGCACGGCGAGCGCCGCGATCGCGATGTTCATGGCGAACTGCGGCTCGGGTGCGAGACCGAGATGGCTCGCCACGGCGCGCACCGCGATCCCGGGATGCTCGGCAAGGAACGCGCGCTCCTCGCCGGTCGCCGGCTCGCCGCCGGTGGCGCCGGAGATCACCGCCACATGCTCGGGATCGAGCCGCGGCGCGAGCTCGGTCCACATCCGCCGCAGCTGCGCCGTCACGTCGCCCGGGCGCCGCCGGGAGCGATCCGACAGGACCGCGGTCAGCCGCGCCAACGGCTTGGCGCCGCGCGCCCGGGCGCAGGCTCCGGCCTCGATCACCAGGAAGGCGCCGAACGATCCGAGCACGAACCCGCCGTCGGGGGCGCGTTCCCACACCGTTCGATAGCGATCCCTGAGCAGATGGTCGGCGAACACATACTGCATCACCATGTCCTTGCGCTCGCCGTTGTGGGCGCCCCCGACCAGCGCGATGTCGCTCTGGCCGGCGCCGATGCGCGAGAGCGCGATGCGCACCGCATCGACGCCCGCGGCTTCCTCGCCCATGAAGGTGCGCGACGAGCCGGTGACGCCGTGCACGATCGAGATGTTGCCGGCGAGCAGGTTGGACAGTTGGGCCAGAAACAGGGTCGGGCGCAGCTCGCTCATCAGCCGCTCGTTGAGGAAGGCAGCCGGGTTCCCGGCCTTGCGCAACCCCGACAGGATCGTGCTGTCGGCATTGATGTCGCGCTCGCCGCCGCCGGCCGCCACGATCATGTCCATGCGGCCGAGCAGCTCGCCGTTGCCCTTGGCGCCGGCGCTCTCCAGCGCCAGTCCGGCCGTATAGGTGCCGATGCGCTGCCACGGCTCCATCTGGCGCTGGTCTCCGCGCTTGGGGATCTGCTTGTCGAAGTCGACGGCGGCAAGCGGATGGATCAGGTACGGCGCGAACAGCGTGGCATCGGCGCCCGGTTGCGCCTCGCTCAGCCGCTGCCAGTGCGCCTCGGGGCCCTCGCCGAGCGTCGACAGCATGCCGATGCCGGTGATCCAGGCGTCGCGGTCGGTGTCAGCCATCGGCACGGGATCCCATCGGCATCTCGATCCGCGCCGCGGTCGCGGTCATCTGGGAGAGGAACTCGGGGCTGGGAAACGGCATCACGCGAAACGTCAGCTCGGCATCGCAGATGCGCTTGGCGTCCACCAGGATCCGGGCGCTGGTGACGGAAAAGCCCGAGCCTTCGTGCAGCAGCTCGGCCTCCAGCATCAGCTTCTCTCCCGGCGTCACGAACCGCCGCAGCTTGGCGGTCCGGATGGCGGCGAGAAACGGCATGCGGGAAAAGCTCGTCAGGCCGATCAGCAGCCACCCCGACGTCTGTGCCATCGCCTCGATCAGCAGCACCCCCGGCATCAGCGGGTGGCCGGGAAAATGGCCTTCGAACACGGTGCTGGTCTGCGGGACCGTCGCCTCGGTGCAGATCCTGCGGTCGCCGAGCGAGATGTCGACGACGCGATCGATCAGCTGGAAATACTCGAGACGCATCGCTTCGACATGCAGAGTTGCGGATGGCGCATGCTCTCATCGGCGAACCGGTGTCCACTTCGCCGGAACATGCGCCCCGAGTGGCGCATGTTCTTGTCTGCGAACCGGTATCCACTTCGCCTGAACATGCGCTATGCAGTCGCTCCCTTGGCGGCAACGAGGTCGTCGATGCGGGCGCACAGGTTGCTCAGGACGAAATACTGCTCGGTCGTGGCCTTGCCGTCGTTGACCTCCTGCGTCCACTGCTCCAGCGGCAGCTTGATGCCGAACGCCTTGTCGATGGCAAACGCGATGTCGAGGAAGTCCAGGCTGTCGATGCCGAGGTCGTCGATCGCGTGGCTCTGCGGCTCGATCGTGTCGCGGGGGATGTCGCAGGTCTCGGCAATGATGTTGGCGACAGTGTCGAACGTCTTGGACATCGGCAACCCTTCACATGCGATCCGTTCTGGCAGAAGGTGCCGGAGCGCCATGCCCCCTGCCTGCCGGGCGCCGGTCGTCGCCCGCCCGATGCCGAAGTGCCGTATAGCGAAGCGGCCATGCAAGTTCAATGGCGCCGGCCCGCGGCAGGTCACGGCCGCCCTTGGCGGCCGGCCGGGCGCGATGCTAGGAAGGCGGCCTTCGCGAGCAGGGCCCGTCCATTGATCCGGCGGCGACACGTCTTCTATGTCGAGGGCTATGACCCGCAGGGGGCGGCGGGCTACTACCGCATGTTCCGCCGCGAGTGGAAGCGTTTCGTCGATACCTGGCGCGTCACCTCCGCGGTCGGCGAGCTCGAGATCGACTCCGACGATATCGCCCACTGGGATGTCGACACGGCGGGTCCCAATTGGCGGGTCGAGACCCGCTACGAATTTCTCCGGATGGAAGCTTTCATCGGCGGCAACATGGCCCAGCCGCTGGTGTGGCAGATCCCGCGGGCGCTGCGCTGGATGGCGAGCGACCTCGCCTGCGGGGTGCTGGTGCGGATTTTCCGCGCCGCATGGCGGTTCGGCCTGCATCTGATCTTCCCTCAGATGCTGCTGCTCGCCTGGATCCTGACGAGCGCCGGCGGCGGCTCCCTGCTCGGGCTCGCGGCTGCGCGGTGGGCAGGCGTGCCGGCCTTCGCGGCGATCATGCTCGGTGCCGCCGTCGGGCTTGCGATCTTTGCGGCGCTGAGACCGCTGGCGGATCGCTGGTTCGTCATCCAGGTCACCAACGGCTGGCCGTACCTGCGCGAATTCGCCCGCGGCGCGCCCAGCGGCTTCGACCGCTCGGTGGAGGTCCTGGCCCGGCGCCTGGTGGAGGCGGCGCGCGGCGGCGTGGCCGACGAGCTCCTGGTGGTCAGCCACAGCGCCGGATGCGTGATCAGCCCGGCGATCGTCGCGCGCGCGCTCGAGCTCGACCCCGCGCTCGGACAGCACGGCCCGAAGGTGGCGCTATTGACGGTCGGCTCGTTGATGCCGGCCTTCGCGCTGCATCCTGCGGCCCACCGTCTGCGGTCCGCCATCCGCCGCATTGCGGTCGAGCCGACGCTGCTGTGGGTCGACTGCCAGGCGCGCAAGGACGTGATGAACTTCTGGGACTTCGATCCGGTCGGCGGGGTCGGCATCGAGGTCGGGAGCGAACGGCGCAATCCGACGGTGTGGATCGTCAGATTTCGCGACATGCTCTCGGATGCCGTCTACCAGCGTCTGCGGTTCAGCTACTTTCGCATGCACTATCAGTTCGTGATGGGGAACGACCAACGCGGCAGCTACGACTATTTCATGCTGGCGTGCGGGCCGGCGACGGTCGCCTCCTGGGCGAGCGGGCCGGACGAGACGTTCCACAGATTCTCCGCCGACGCGGCGTATGCGGGAGGCGCCGAGACCGTCGCGGCGGCCGGCTGACCGCCCCGCGAGCGCCGCGGCTACTTCGCCCGTGACAGGCTCAGGACCCGCTCGCGCGACAGGACGCGCGGCAGCAGCGTCGCGACCTGGTTGGCGAAGCCCGGCACGACCAGCCGGCGACCCTTGGCGAAGCCGTCATAGCCATCCGCGGCCACGCGGCCGCTGGCGCGCACCAGCTGCCGCGGAAAGCGGTCGGCCGCGAGGCCGGCGCGAGCCTGGAAGTCGGTGTCGACCGGGCCCGGGCACAGCACCGTGACGCGCACGCGCTGTTGCGCGACCTCGCGGTGCAGCGCCTCGCTGAACGACAGGATGAAGGCCTTGGTCGCGTGATAGACCGCCATTCCGGGCCCGGGCATGAAGGCCGCAATCGACGCCACGTTGAGGACGCCGCCACGATGGCGGGCGAGGCTGTCGAGCCATCGCAGCGACAGGTCGGTCAGCGCCCGCACATTGAGGTCGATCATCGCCAGCTGCTCGGCGAGATCGAGAGCGGCCGCCTCGCCGCTGAGACCGAACCCCGCATTGTTGACGACTGCCTCCGGCTCGAGCCCCAGCGCCGCAAGGTCGGCGGCGAGCCGTGCCGGCGCGTCGTTTTGCGCGAGGTCGATCGGCATCACCTGCGGTCGCCCATGACCGGCCGCCGCGATGCCGTCCGCCACCAGATCGAGCGCGGGCCGGCGTCGTGCCACCAGCACGAGCTGATGTCCGTGCGCGGCGAACACCCGCGCCAGCGCGGCGCCGATGCCGGCCGACGCCCCGGTGATCAGTGTCACGGGTTTCGCCATCGAATCCCTGCACGCGCCCCGTTCGCTGGCGCCGCGCCCATTCCTACAATAGAACCGGGAGCCCGCATCGCTCCGCCCGCTCGCGGCGGCCGCTCCCGTCTCCGAGACCGTCGTCTGCGCCATGAGGATCATTCGCGGCAAGAAGGCATTTGTCACCGGCGCGGCGTCGGGCATCGGGCGGGCCCTCGGGCTGGCGCTCGCCCGCGAGGGCGCGGATCTCTTCCTGGTCGATGTCGATGGCGCCGGGCTCGGGGCGGTGGAGGCCGAGGCGCGGTCGCATGGCGTCGAGGTGGTGACCCGGATCTGCGATCTGCGCGAGGCGAGCCAGATCAGCGCCGCGGTCGCCGCCGTGCTGGCGATCTGGAGGCGTCTCGACATCCTCGTCAACAACGCCGGCGTCGCCTATTACGGGCCGACCCACAACATGACGGCCGCCCAATGGGACCGGCTGCTGGCGGTCAATCTGCTGGCACCGATCCAGCTGGTGCGCGAGCTCCTGCCCACGCTCGCCGTCCAGGACGAGGCGCACATCGTCAACGTCTGCAGCGTCTTCGGCCTGGTGACCCAGCGCAAGGTGACGGCCTATCAGACCACCAAGTTCGGGATGGTGGGGTTGAGCCTGGCACTGCGCGCCGAATATGGCCGCGCCGGCATCGGCGTCACCACCCTGTGTCCCGGCCTGGTGCGCACGCCGCTGCTGGAGCTTGCCGAGCGCGGACGTCCGGACAAGCGGCTTCCGTTGCCGCCGGGCTTCCTGATGACCACCCCGGAGCACGTCGCGGACCGGGCGATCGCAGCGATCCGCCGCAATCGGGGCATGGTGGTGGTTTCCCCGCTCGCCCGCGCGATGTGGTGGACGATGCGCCTTGCGCCGGGGCTGGTGGACTGGCTCAGCCGCGAAGGATGGCGGCGGCCGCACCGGATCGACGTTGCGGCGGACCTGGCGGCGCGCGACCAGTGGGCGGCGGACCGGCTCGGGGACGACCGTGACGTACCGCCGCAGCCCGGTGCCGGCCCGGCCTGAGCCTTAATTCAACAGACGGTAGCGGCGGCTTTAGATTTCCCGCATATGCAAGTATTTCTGGTGCAATGGTAGCGAATAGACCGCTATATTGTCGGTAATTCCCGCCATAATGCGACCTATTGTCACAATATAGATAGACCTAACCGCCCGGATGCGGCTGGTGAAGTACATTTTGCACCAGATTACTGATCCATTTCGGCCGGTATATCGCTGCAATCTTTGCGCAAGTCGTCGGCCCCCACCCATGAGTTCCAATTTCTACAAGGAGAAACCGATGACTCATGCAAAGACCATCAAGGCTCTCGCCGTGTCCGCCGTTTTGGCATTTTCAGTCACCGCCGCCTGCGCCGAGCAGTCCGGCATCGCGTCGGTCTACAATTACGGGCGGACCGCAACCGGCGAGCGGGTTCGTGCCGGCGCCTTGACGGCCGCGCATCGATCGTTGCCATTCGGGACGATGGTGCAGGTCACCAACCGCCACACCGGTCGCTCGGTCGTGGTGCGGATCAATGACCGAGGTCCATTCGTGCGCGGACGGGTGATCGATCTGACGCCCGCCGGTGCGCATGCGATCGGAATATCCGGTCTCGCCCCGGTGACGCTCAAGGTCGTCGGTCGCGGCTGACGGTTTCCATCACGATCATCGGCCGACCGGGCCGATGGCGTCGATATTGTTGAAACGAGATATTGTTCAAACGAGGGTGGGACGACCGCCCTCGTTTCATTTCGGGCAGCCGGCGATCGAAGCCCGCGTTCAGGCATGAGTCGGGATGGCCGCGGTGAGGCATTGCTCGATGGCCTCGAGCAGCTCGCGTGGCCGGAACGGCTTGTGCAGGCTGAACGCCGCGCCGAGCTTGGTCGACATGCTCAGAAAATCCGGGGCCGGCGTCGACGAGTTGCGAAACAGAAACCCCGACATGGCGATCACCGGCACCCCGGGTGCGTGCCGGTTGAACGCCGTGATCGTCTCCAGGCCGTCCATTCCCGGCATGAAGATGTCGACGATGACCACGTCGAAGGGCGTCTTCGTGATGGCCTCGATGCCCTCGCGACCACACCCGGCGATGACAACGTCGTAGCCTTCCTGCTCGAGCAGGGTTTGCGTCGCGAGGCGAACCGACAGGTCGTCGTCGACGACAAGAATGCGTGGCATGGAGCCCTCGAACCCTGCTGCAGTGGTTGATCGCGCACCCGAATCAATCGTGACGCGTATTGGCCATTATTAAATACGGGCGACTCGCCGTCGAATCAGTTTTCGCTATGTCTGATCAGCGCCGGTGGAGAAATTGCATGTGGAAACTACTTAGCCCGAACCTGACAACGCGAGCATCATGCGGCTTCGCCCGCTGCGGCGGCCTTTTCGCCGCCGAGCGCGACGCGGACCATGCGCGCCAGGTCGGACTTGCGATACGGCTTGGCGAGGAGGAGCACGCCGGCATCGAGGCGTCCGCGATGCACGATGGCGTCCTCGCTGTAGCCGGAGGTGAACAGGACCTTGAGGCCCGGTCGTCGCTTGATGGCCGCCACCGCGAGGTCGCGGCCATTGGTGCCGCCCGGCATGATCACGTCGGTGAACAGCAGGTCGAGATGGACGCCCCTGTCGATGATCTCGAGCGCCGCGGCGGCGTTCTCGGCGGCGAGCGTCAGATAGCCGAGACTCTCGAGCTGGGAGATGGCGGCGACGCGGACCGGCGGATCGTCCTCCACCACCAGGATGGTCTCGTGACCGCCTTCGATCGGCACCAGCGGGGTGGCCGCGGAGCCGACGTCCGCCTCGACGGCGCGCGGC
>JBEKZK010000119.1:0-9583 GCA_049509935.1 Xanthobacteraceae bacterium
CTTGCGCGGCGCGCGCAGCGTCGGCACCGACCGGGCGCCGACCGCAGCGGCCATGCCGGCATTCGGCTGGCTGCTGAAGGACGACGAGGTCGCCGCCGTCATCACCTATATTCGCAATGCCTGGGGCAACGCCGCGCCGGCCGTCGGTGCCAGCGAGGTCGGCAAGGCGCGCTCTGCATTCGTCGAGCGAAGCGACTAATCCGTCAGCGTACGAGCTCCAACGCCTCGGCGAAGAAATCGACGCCGCCGAAGTTGCCGGACTTGAGTGCCAGCACCATGTCGCGGTTGCCGCCACCCGCAGTGCGCAAGACCGGAACGCCGGGAGCGATTTCCGGGCCGACGACGAACGCCTGAAGGCCGAGACGGTCGACGACGGCCCCGGACGTCTCGCCCCCGGCGATCACCATGCGCCTGACCCCGTGGTCGACCAGCCCAGCGGCGATGGTGGCCATCGCCTGCTCGATCGCATGGCCGGCGGTGTCCCGTCCATGGCGTGCCTGCACGGCGGCCACGGCGTCGGGCGCCGCACTTGTGGCGATGAGCACCGGACCGTCGGCCAGCCGCTGGCAGGCCCATGCCAGCGCCCGGTCGGCGGCCGCCGCATCGGCGATGAGGGTGTCGGGGTCGAGCCGCAGGACCGGCATCGCCTGCTCGGCCGCGGCGACCTGCGCGAGCGTCGCCTGCGAGCAGCTCCCCGCCAGGCAGGCCGCCGGACCTCCGAGCGGCAGCCCGATCGCCGAGCGGCCCGCCGGGGCCGCGCGCACCCGGCCGGTGGCGACGAGCCCCCACGCCAGCCCGAGCCCGAGGCCCGACGCGCCGACCGACAGGCGATGATCGAGCGCCGCCAGTCCGATCGGCGCCAAGTTCCGATCGAAGACGGCGTCCGCGATCGCGGCACGCTTGCCCGCCGCAGCGAGCGTCTCCAGGCGCGCCCGGATGGCGTCGGCGCCACTGGCGACCGTCGGAAGATCGACGAGCCCGACAGGGGCGCGGCTCTGGCGGGCCAGCACCCGCACCAGATTGGCGTCGCGCATCGGATTGAGCGGATGGTCCTTGAGCGGGCTCTCGTCGAGTGGCACCGAGCCGACGAACAGATGCCCCTCGTAGACGGTCCGGCCGGTCTCCGGAAACGCCGGCGTCACCAGCACGATGCGCTCGTCCGCGTCGGCCCGGAGCGCGTCGGTCACCGGGCCGATGTTGCCGGCGTCGGTGGAGTCGAAGGTCGAGCAGACCTTGAACAGCACGTGACCGGCGCCGCGTCCGCGCAGCCAGCGGTCGGCGGCGCGCGACAGGGCGACCGCTCTGGCGGCTTCGATCGAGCGGCTCTTGAGCGCGACCACGACGGCATCGACGTCGGGCAGCGCCAGATCCTCGGCCGGAACGCCGATGGTCTGCACGGTCCGCAGCCCCGCTTTGGTGAGCGTGTTGGCGAGGTCCGATGCGCCGGTGTAGTCGTCGGCGATGCAGCCGAGTGCGACCGTCATCGGCGAGCCTCCGAGCGTGGCGCGGCCGCGTAAGGCGCGAACCATCCGAGGCCTTCGCGCGTCCCGGCACGCGGATTGTACTCGCAGCCGATGAAGCCGTCGTAGCCGAGGCGGTCCAGCTCCGCGAACAGGAACGGGTCGTTGAGCTCCTCGCCGTCCGGCTCATGGCGCGACGGCACGCTCGCAATCTGCACATGACCGACGATCGGCATCATTCGCCGCAGCGCCATCGTGACGTCGCCGTGCAGGATCTGCCTATGGTAGATGTCGAACTGCAGCTTGAGGCTCGGGCGGCCGAGCTCGCCGATCAGGTTTTCCGCGAACGCGAAGTCATCGAGGAAATAGCCCGGCATGTTGCGGCCGTTGATCGGCTCGAGCACGAGGCCGATCCCGGCATCGGCGAGCCGGTCGGCGGTCCAGGCAACGGCCCGGCGATAGGCGGCGAGCGCCTGCGGATCACGACGGTCGGCAAGGCCGGCCATCAGGTGCACACGCTTCACGCCGGTGGCCTGCGCATAGGCGAGCGCCGTGGCGACGCCATCGCGCAGCTCATCGAACCGGTCCGGCAGGGCGGCGAGGCCGCGCTCCCCTGCCGCCCAGTTGCCGGGCGGCAGATTGAACAGGGCCTGGGTCAGCCCGTTGCGGGCAAGCCGCCCGCCGATGGCGTCGGGCGCATGGTCATAGGGAAACAGATATTCGACCGCCGTGAACCCGGCCTCCGCCGCCGCATCGAAGCGGTCGAGGAACGGCCATTCGGTGAACATCATGGTGAGGTTGGCGGCGAAGTGCGGCATTCTTTACCCCTGGTCACCCCGTCGGCTGCCCCGGCAAGGGCGTCCCGGTCAGCCGCGCGTAGACGCGTGCGACCGATGCGTCGTCCTCGCGGCCCATCCCTGCGCCCGCCGTCATCAGGAACATCTGCAGCGCCGCGGCGGCGATCGGCACCGGAAACGTCGCGGCGCGCGCCATGTCCTGGATGATGCCGAGATCCTTGACGAAAATCTCCACCGCGCTGCGCGGGCTGTAATCGCCGTCCAGGATGTGCGGGACCCTGTTCTCGAACATCCAGGAATTGCCGGCGGAGGCGGTGATGACCTCGTAGACCTTGCGCAGATCGAGCCCCTGACGGGCCGCGAACGTGATTGCCTCGCAGGCCGCCGCGATATGCGTGCCGGCGAGCAGCTGATTGATCATCTTGAACGCGGCCCCTTGCCCGGGCTCGGCTCCGAGCTCGTAGAGCTTGGCCGCCATGGCGTCGAGCGCTGGCCGCGCCCGCGCGAATGCGGCGGGCTTGCCGGATGCCAGGATGGTGAGCGCGCCCTCGCTGGCGCGCTGCGCGCCGCCGCTGATCGGGGCATCGAGATAGTGACGGCCGGTCGCCTCGAGCCGTTGCGCCAACACCCGCACGATGCCGGGGTCCATCGTCGCCGACGAGATGAAGACCGCACCGGCCGGCATCGCGCCGGCTGCTCCGTCATCGGCGAACAGCACGGCTTCGGTCTGTTTCGCGTTGACGACGACCGAGACGATGGCATCGGCACCGGCGGCGGCATCCGCCGGAGTGGATGCGCCGCGACCGCCCTGGCTCACGAACCGGTCGACCGCCGCGCGGGCGACGTCGCAGCCGACGACATCGAAGCCGGCGCGGGCCAGCGACTGGGCCATGCCGAACCCCATCGAGCCGAGGCCGATGACGGCGACACGGCCGAGCCGCGACGGCTGTGGATTGGTCGGCTCGACCATCGGCATCTCCTCCAGCCTCGTGCGTAGAGGCGCACCGCCGCTTCGGGCGGCATTTGCACAGACGCGTATCACTGATAGGAGTGGCGGACAAATCCGCCACAGATGGCAGCGTTCCCGTCCGCCCGGCCGTAAGCACCCCAGGCATGACCGACACCAAGCTGCGCGAGGACATCTGCCGCTTCGGCCGCTCCCTGTTCGAGCGCGGGCTGACGCCGGGCTCCTCCGGCAACATCAGCCTGCGTCTCGACGATGGCGGCTGGCTGGTCACCCCCACCAATGCGTCGCTCGGCTTCCTCGATCCGGCGCGGCTGTCGCGCCTCGACGGAGAGGGCAGGCTCACCTCCGGCGACGCACCGACCAAGGAGATTCCACTCCACTCGGCGCTCTACGTCACCCGGGCGCGGGCCCGCGCGGTGGTCCATCTGCACTCGACCCACGCGGTCGCGGTCTCCATGCTGCCGGAGATCGATCCGCGGACGACGCTGCCGCCGCTGACCGCCTACTATGTGATGCGGGTCGGCCAGACCGCGCTCGTGCCGTATTACCGGCCGGGCGACCCGGCCGTCGCCGACGCCATCCGCGGCCTGGCGGGACGATATTCCGCCGTGCTGCTCGCCAATCACGGTCCGGTGGTGGCGGGAGACAGCCTGGAGGCCGCGGTGTTCGCCATCGAGGAGCTCGAGGAGACCGCGAAGCTCTATCTCCTGCTGCGCGGCGTGAACCCGCGCCAGCTGACCCCGCAGCAGGTGGACGACCTCGTATCGGTGTTCGGGCTCACGCTGCCGACCGGCGAACACGGCGACTGATCCGACTGGCTTTGACTGGCCTCGACGCCCTTGACCAGAGGTCGCCGATTGGCACATTGGCACCATCTTTTGACAATCATGGGCAAGCACGATGCGCTCACTGCGATTGCGATGGGCCACGACGATCCTGCTGACGGCCACGCTGGGCGGCCAGGCCGCGGCCGCCGGCTGCCAGAATGGCGGCAGCTTCGAGCGCTGGCTCGACTCGGTGAAGCAGGAGGCGGTCGCCCAGGGGATATCCCGGCAGACGCTCGCGAGCGCGCTGCCGCAGATGACCTACGACGCCGGCATCGTGCGGCGCGACCACGGACAGGGCGTGTTCCAGCAGAACTTCCTGCAGTTCTCCGACCGCATGGTGTCGCGCGACCGGCTGAGCCGCGGCCCGCAGATGATGCAGCGGCACGCGGCCCTGTTTGCCAAGGTGGAGAAGCAGTATGGCGTACCACCCCAGGTGCTGACCGCGTTCTGGGCCCTGGAAAGCGACTTCGGCGCCGACAACGGCAAGTTCTCGATCCTGCGCGCGGTGACGACGCTCGCCTACGACTGCCGCCGCCCGGATTTCTTCCGCACCCAGCTGTTCGACGCGCTGCGCATCCTCGAGCGCGGGGACCTGACGATTTCCGAGATGATCGGCGACTGGGCGGGCGAGCTCGGGCCGCTGCAGTTCACCCCGTCGGACTATTACAAGTACGCGGTCGATTTCGACGGCGACGGCCGGCGTGACCTCGTCAACAGCGTGCCGGACCTGCTGGCCTCCGGGGCCAACTTCCTGGTCGGGCTCGGCTGGAAGCGCGGCGAGCCGTGGCTCGAGGAGGTGCGGGTGCCGGACAACCTGCCGTGGGAGCAGGCGGATCTGGCGATCCAGCAGCCGCGCTCGCAGTGGGTCGCCTGGGGGGTGCGGGCGGCGCACGGTGCGGCGCTGCCGGCCGACAGCCTGCCCGCCTCGCTGCTGCTGCCCATGGGACGCCTGGGGCCGGCGTTCCTGGCCTACAACAATTTCAAGGCGTTCCTCGGCTGGAACTCCGCCATGGTGTATTCCACCACCGCCGCCTACCTGGCGACGAGGCTCACCGGCGCGCCGCCGGTCGGGCGCGGCAGCGGCGGCGTGGTCAACCTCGACCCGGCGGTGATCCGCGAGATGCAGCAGCTGCTGGTGCGGCACGGATTCGCCAAGATCGATGCCGACGGCAAGCTCGGCCTGTCGACCCGAGCAGGGGTCAAGGCGGCACAAATGAAGCTCGGCCTGCCGGCGGATTCCTATCCGACGGCGGAACTCGTTGCCCGGCTGCGGACTTTTCGGTAGTGCCCGACCATGAAGCGAATCCGCAAAGCGATCTTCCCGGTAGCCGGCCTCGGCACTCGGTTCCTTCCGGCCACCAAGGCGATGCCCAAGGAGATGCTCACCGTGGTCGACCGCCCGGTGATCCAGCTCGTGGTCGACGAGGCGCGCGAGGCCGGAATCGAGCATTTCATCTTCGTCACCGGCCGCAACAAGGGCGTCATCGAGGACCACTTCGATCGCCAGTTCGAGCTCGAGCTCACCCTGACCGAGCGCGGCAAGACCGCCGAGCTCGCGCTGCTGTCGCAGGACCTGCCGGGGGCCGGATCCACGAGCTTCACCCGGCAGCAGTCGCCGCTCGGCCTCGGCCACGCGGTGTGGTGCGCGCGCGAGTTGGTGGGTGACGAGCCGTTCGCCGTGCTGCTGCCCGACATGCTGGTGCAGGCACGGCGCGGCTGTCTTGCCCAGATGATCGACTGCTACGACGAGATCGGCGAGCGCGGCAATTTTCTCGCCGTCGAGGAGGTGGCGGACGAGCTCACCCACATGTACGGCATCGTCGGCGTCGGGCCGCCCAAGGGCAAGGCGCTGCCGATCACCCGGATGGTGGAAAAGCCTCCGCGCGGCACCGCGCCGTCGAACCTCATCATCACCGGGCGCTATATCCTGCAGCCCGAGATCTTTTCCATTCTCGGCAAACAGGAGCTCGGCTCGGGCGGCGAGATCCAGCTCACCGATGCGATGATCGGGCTGGCGAGGACGTCGCCGTTCTACGGGGTGAAGTTCGAGGGCCGGACCTTCGACTGCGGCTCCAAGGTCGGCTTTCTCGCCGCCAACGTCGCCTACGCGCTCGCGCGCGACGATATCGCGCCGGAGTTCCGCGCCGAGGTGGAAGGCCTGATGAAGGGCCCTTCGGCGTGAATCCGGAGCGCCAGGGATTCATCGCTGCAGGCGCAGGCCCACCAGCGCAATGGTGGCGGTGTAGTCGACGCCGCTGACGTTGGACTGCAGCCATTCCTCGCGCACCTCGCCCCTGACTTGGACGCTGCGATTGAGCTTGTAGGCGAGACCCAGGGAGGCCGAGTAGCGATGGTCGATCCGGCCCGATCCCACGTAGTCGTCGACGCCGAAGCCGAGCTTGGCAGTGCCGATCAGCCAGCGGCGGAATGCGTGGTCGACCTCGATGCCGGCGTCGCGGCTCAGCACGCCCGACGTCTGCGGCACCACCGACTCCGCCTCGATCGCCTTGGCGGTGAGCTTCACGGTGGTGAGCCCGGTCGCGACCCAGATCAACGACCCGTTCACCAGAAGCCCGCGAACGTCGGGCAGCCCCGGACCCTTGAAGGTGCGATCCTCATAGCCGACCGAGACGGAGCCGGTCAGCTTGCGCGAGAGCTCGAAGGTGGTGCCGATGCTCGGGACCAGCCCGTCGGAATCGCGCATCTCGCCGTTGCGATCCACCGCCAGAACGTGCACCCGGGTATCCGCATAGAGCTCGGCGAACGGCTTGATGCCCGGAGTGAGCTCGTAGCTGCCGCGCAGGACCGCCGAATACTGGGTGTAGTCGCGGTCCTTGTTGCTGGATGAGGTTCCGTCGGTGAGCAGCGAGTCCTGGTACGCGGTGGTGTCGATCGCGCCCTTGAGCGAGACTTCGAGGCGGTCGAAGCGCTCGGTCCCGCCGACGGTGCCGCCGACCGTCTGGAAGATCGGCAGCTTGGCAATGCCGGCCGGCAGGTTGGGGCTGCCCGGATAGTCGGTCGACAGCAGATAGCGCCCCTGCAGGTCGATCTGCGCGTCGCGGGTGATGTCGATGCGGCCGTCGACCTTGGCGTCTATCAATGGACGGTCGGCGAGCGCGACCGAGGGGTATTCGCTGTAGCTCGAGTGGAGGTCGGCATTGAGCTGGTGGCGGTCCCAGTCGGAGCGCACCAGCAGCTCGGGCGCGACCACGTAGAACCAGGAGCCCTGGCCGCCCGGCAGCCGTGCCGGGTTGGTGTCATAGCCGCTGCTCGTCTCCAGCGCCGGCTTGAGCATGAAGGTGCCGACGCGGATGCCGGCCGGATCATAGGGGTCCTCTTCGGTCGTCGGGGTGCGTGGGACCACAACGAGCGGCGCGACCGCGGCCGGATACGGAATCGGCCCTGCCGCCACTGGCGCACTGCCGAGGGCGGGCACGGCGCCGGGCGGCAGGCTTGCCGGCGCCGCTGCGCCGACCGGCGGGGTGCCGTTGACGGCTGCGGAGCCGGGAACCGCAGCGCTCGCCGGCGCGGCGGGCCGTGCCGCGCCGGTGGCGCGCTGACGCCGCGGGCGCGGAGCGGGCGGAGCGGACAGCGGCGGCGGCGCACCCCCGGTGAGGACGTCGGGCGAGGCTGGCGACCCGGGCGGACTGCTGCCGGACGTTGCGGGCAGGCGCGGCAGGCCAGGGCGCGACGACCACGACGATCCGGGCGAGACCGGCGCCTGGATGTTCAGCGGCGCCGGCAGGCCGGGCGGCGGCCGGCCGTGGCGGCGGCGCAAATTGGTCGAGTCGAATCCGGTGTCCCCGGCGCCGGCGGCAGGCGGCGTGCCATAAACCGGGATCTGGCCGATCCGGCTCGGTGTGCTGGTCGCCGGCAGTCGGGCCGGTCTCGGCGGCCTTTCCGGTCTCAGCGGCGCGGTCGCATCGTCATCGGTGGCGGCGTCGATGCTGGCGCGCAGCGCGGCCGGGGCCTGCGCCGACGCCCGCCCGAGCGGCGCGACGGCGAGGATGGCGCTGGCGAGCGCAACGAGACAGGTTGGGCGCAGACGCGGCACGTGCGGCACCTTCGCGGCCGGCCGCCTGGCGGGCCTATGGTTAACGGATGTAAAACCGTGATGGTTAATTCCCGGTTGAGGTCGCCCCGCAGCGCCCGACGTGCTATTCGACTAGTGCACCGATTCCGAAGTTCGCATCACTTGGCGACATCCCCTGGCGCGAACTTCGGAATCCAAAGGTGCACTAGCAAGTCTATGATTCTAGTGCGACTTTTAGGATTTGAAGTTCCTATGACGAACGCGCCGCACATCTGATAGGAACTTCAAATCCGCCGCACTGGCGCCGGCGCAGGCCCCGGCGAACCGTGGTTCTCGTGCGTGCTACAGCCCAAGCAGACCTCGCCCATGGCCGAGCCCAGTCCCGTTGCCAACGACGAGCCGACCGCACGAGCGCGCATCGAGCTCGCGTCGGCCTTGCGCACGCTCGACGCCGAACGCTCGGGCATCGACGCTCTCGCCGCCGCGATCGATGACGGCCTGGGCACGGCCTTCGTCAGCGCCGTCGAGCTGATCCGCGGGGCCGCCGGCCGCGTCATCGTCACCGGCATGGGCAAATCCGGGCACATCGGGCGCAAGATCGCCGCCACGCTGGCGTCGACCGGGACGCCGGCCTTCTTCGTGCACCCGGGCGAGGCGAGCCACGGCGATCTCGGCATGATCACCGCCGACGACGTGATCATGGCGCTGTCGTGGTCGGGCGAGACCGCGGAGATGAAGGACCTCATCGACTATTCGCGGCGCTTCCGCATCCCGCTGCTCGCCGTGACGGCGAACGCCGCGAGCACGCTCGGCGGAGCCGCCGACGTGGTGCTCGGCCTGCCGCCGGCGCGCGAGGCCTGTCCGCACAATCTCGCGCCCACGACGTCGGCGCTGATGCAGCTCGCGCTCGGCGACGCGCTGGCGATCGCTCTGCTCGAGAGCCGCGGGTTCACGGCGCTCGACTACGGCGTGTTTCACCCGGGCGGCCGGCTCGGCGCCATGCTGAAGTTCGTGCGCGACGTGATGCACACCGACGCCGGCATGCCGCTGGTGCGGCGCGGCACCCGGATGTCGGAGGCGATCGTCGAGATGTCGGCGAAGAGCTTCGGCTGCGTCGGCGTCATCGACGGCCGCGGCATTCTGGTCGGCATCATCACCGACGGGGATCTGCGCCGGCACATGCGCCCCGACCTGCTCGATGCGCTGGTCGACGATATCATGACGCGGGGTCCGAAGACGATGCGCCCGGACCAGCTCGCCAGCGAAGCGCTCGAGCTGCTGAACTCGTCGAAGATCACCGCCGTGCTGGTCGTCGAGACCGGCCGCCCGATCGGAATCGTGCACCTGCACGACCTGCTGCGGGCCGGCGTGGCGTAGCGGCGGAGCATCCACACGCTTGTTTGGCTCACACGAGTGTTTGGTTGACGCCCGTACAACGAGCTCGGCGTCCTCCCTCTCCCCTGCGGGGAGAGGGTCGGGGTGAGGGGGCTCCGGCGCTA
>JBEKZK010000012.1:0-19343 GCA_049509935.1 Xanthobacteraceae bacterium
GACGGTGCGCTGGTCTTCGCGGTCACGGCCGAGGCCGAGACCGACGTCCTGACCAACCGCACCGGCTTCGTGGTGCTGCATCAGGCGGCTCTCGCGGGTCGGCCGGTGCGCGTCGGCCATGTCGACGGCCGCACCGAGATGGCGCTTTTTCCCGAGCTGATCAGCCCCGGACAGCCGCTGCTCGACATCCGCGCGCTCGATCACGAGATCAGTCCCGGGGTGTGGGCCAGCGTCCGCATGGAGGGCAAGGGTTTCGAGATGGAGGACCAGCGCAACTGGGGTGACGCCTCCTACAAGACCTATGTGGGATCGCTGCTCGAGCCGTGGCCCTACACGCTCGCCAAGGGCAGCCGGCACACCCAGTCGGTGCGGCTGTCGATCGTTGGCGCCGGCAGTCGGTCGGCGTCGGCGGGTGAGCGCGATGCGCCGGTCGTGGTCGAGGTCGGAGGCGAGACCGGCGGCGTGATGCCGGCGTTCGGCGTCGGCGTGCCGGCCGCCGAGGCGCCGCACGCGGTCGCCGCGCTCGATCTGTTGCGCCGCCTCGGGCCGCGCCGGCTGGTCTGCCACCTCGACCTGCGCGACCCGCCGCCACGGTCCACGCTCGAGGCCTACCGGCGGCTTGGCGAGGCGACCGGCGCCGAGCTCGACCTCGAGATCGTCATTCCGGACGGCGCCGACGCCGGCGAAGCGCTCGGCCGGGTCGCCGCGGCGCTGGCCGAGGCCCGGCTCGAGCCCGCAGCGGTGTCGGCCACCACGGCGGCGGATCTGCTGTCCTGGCAGCCCGGACAGGACCGGCCGACCGAGCCCACCCCTGAGGCGATCTGCGCCGCCGCGCGAAAAGTCTTTCCGCGGGCCCGGCTCGGCGGCGGCATGCTGTCGTATTTCACCGAGCTCAACCGCAAGCGCCCGCCGGCCGATCTCGTCGACCATGTCGGCCACACCACCTGCCCGATCGTGCACGCCGCCGACGACCGTTCGGTCATGGAGACCCTCGAGGCACTGCCGGCCATCATCGCCTCGAGCAAGGCGCTCGCCGGCGGAAGACCCTACCGGGTCGGGCCGAGCGCCATCGGCTGCCGGGACAATCCCTACGGCAAGGCGCCGTTCGAGAACCCCGACAACGGCCGGGTCTGTCTCGCCCGGGTCGACCCGCGGCAGCGCGGCCTGTTCGCCGCGGCCTACCTGCTCGGCTATGCGGCGGCGTGCGCCCATGGCGGCGTCGCCGCGGTGGCGCTCGGCGCGCCGACCGGGCCGTTCGGCTTCATCCATCGCCACGGCGACATGCCGGTTCCCTATTTCGACGGCCTCGCGGGGCCCGCCGTCTATCCGGCCTTCCACGTCGTTGAGGCGCTCGCCCATGGCTCAGGCCGGCCGCTGCTCGCGACGTCCGTTTCGCCAACGGCCGGGGTTGCGGCACTGGCCTGGCGGGAGAGCGGACGCAGCGTGGTGTGGCTCGCAAACTTGACCGCGGCGCCGGTGCGGATCGCTCTGTCCGGGGTGCCGCAGAGCGCAACCCGCATGGCGGTGCTCGATGCGGCGAGCTTCGAGCGGGCGACGCGAGATCCGGACGCGCTCGATGCATCGGCGGTGGACATCACGGCGGGACCGATCCGGCTCGATGCCTACGCCGTGGCGCGCCTCGTCTGACCAACTCAGGGAGCAAAAAACATGAATCCCCATCGCCTCAAGGAATTCACCGGCTCGGCCGATGCCAAATTCGGGCATTTCATCGTCGAGTTCGCAACGCCCGGGATCGGCCATATCCTCAAGTCGGCGGGTTGCGACTACGTGCTGTTCGACCTCGAGCATTCGGGGTTCGGGTTCGAGACGGTCAAGAGCGCCATGCGCTATTTCGAGGCGGCCGATCTGCCCGCCATCGTCCGCGTTCCCTCCAAGGACTATCACGACATCGCCCGCGCGCTCGACGTCGGGGCCGAGGGCATCATGGTGCCGATGGTGGGCACCGCCGCCGAGGCCCGCGGGATCGTGCACTCGATGAAATACTTTCCGCAGGGCGGCCGCGGCGTGGCGCTGCAGGTCGCCCACGACCGCTACCGCCCCGGTGCGGTGACCGAAAAGCTCGCCGATGCCAATCTGCGCAGCACGCTGTTCTGCCAGATCGAGACCGTCGAGGGCGTCGAGAACGCCGAGGCGATCGCCGCGGTGCCCGGTGTCGACTGCCTGTGGGTCGGTCAGTTCGATCTCTCCGCCTCGCTCGGCGTGCCCGGCCAGGTCGAGTCGAAAAAGTTCCTCGACGCCATCGACCGGGTGGCGCAGGCGGCGCGCAAGCACGGCAAGGCGCTCGGCCGCCTGGTCCCCAATGTCGAGACCGGTGCCGACTACAATCGCCGGGGATTTTCCTTCATCTGCTATTCGGGTGACGTCTGGGTGCTGCACGATGCGTTGGCCGCAGCGGTCACCCGGCTGCGCGAGGTCTGTGTCGGCACCAAGGAGAAGAAGGCATGACCGGACCGTTCCGCGTCGCCCTCTCGGGCGACTTCCGCAAGGCCGATGGGTCGCCGGTGTTTCCCGACTTCGACCTGGTGCCGCTGCGCCAGGCGCCCGGCGTCGAGATGGCGTTCCTCGAGCCCTCGCCGCACATCCGCCCCGAGCAGATCGAGCACTTCGACGCGCTCATTCTTCTGATCTCGCGGTTCGGCCGCGAGAGCATCCACCCCAATGGCCGGCTCGGCGTGGTGGCCCGCTTCGGTGTCGGCTACGACACCGTCGACGTCGATGCCTGCACGGCCGCCGGCATCGCGGTCGTCATCACGCCCGACGGCGTGCGCCGCCCGGTCGCGGTGTCGATCATCACCCTGATGCTGGCGCTCACCGGCAAGCTGATGGTCAAGGACCGGCTGACCCGCCAAGGGCCGGACGGCTTCGCGCGCCGCGGCGAGCACATGGGCGTCGGCCTCGTCGGCCGCACGCTGGGCTCGATCGGCATCGGCAACATCGGCGCCGAGCTGTTTCGCCTGGCGAAGCCGTTCGACATGCGCTTCATCACTCACGATCCGTACGTCGATCCGAAGGTCGCCGCCGGCCTCGGCGTCGAGATGGTCGCGCTCGACGATGTGTTCCGCCGCGCCGACATCGTGAGCGTCAACTGCCCGCTGAACGCGGCGACGCGTCACCTGGTCAACGCCGAGCGCCTCGCCCTGATGCGGCCCACGTCCTATCTGATCAACACGGCGCGCGGGCCGATCGTGGACCAGGCGGCGCTGACGCAGGTGCTGCGCGAGCGCCGCATCGCCGGCGCCGGCATCGACGTGCTCGAGCAGGAGCCGCCGGATCCGGCCGACCCGATCCTGACGCTCGACAACGTGATCCTGGCGCCGCACGCGCTGTGCTGGACCGACCAGTGCTTTGCCGGCAACGGTGCCGCCGATGTCAAAGCGGTGCTCGACGTGCAGCACGGCCGCGAGCCCCGACTGGTGGTCGACCGCGCGGTGCTGGAGACCGAGCCGTGGCGCCGTCGCATGGCGGGAAATAGGGAGCGGTTCGGGGGGTGAGATCAGCTCATCGCCACCGTGCGCGGCTGGCGGCGGCCGATCACCAGCACGCAGATCATGCCGATCGTGGCGACGGCGGCGATCGGCATCAAGGCCAGCGGGAAGCTGCCGGTCTCGGCCTGGATCCAGCCGATCAGGTAGTTGAAGACGAACCCGGCCAGGTTGCCGAGCGCGTTGATCTGCGCCAGGCCCGCCGCGGCGGACGTCGCGCCGAGCCATTCCGAGGACAGCGCCCAGAACGGCCCCTTGGTGGCGTAGGTGCCGGCCGCGATCAGCGTCAGCAGCGGGATCATCGCCCACAGGCTGCCGATCGCGAGGAATGTCGCGATCATCGCCAGCACCATCCAGCCCAGCGGCAGGGCATTGTGCCAGACCCGCTCGCCGCTGCGGTCGGAGCTGCGTCCCCACAGGATCATGCACACGGCGGAAATGCCGAACGGAACGGCGTTGAGCAGACCGGTCTGCCAGTTGGTCAGGCCGAACGACTTGACCAGTTGCGGCATCCACAGTGCCAGGGCCGTGGACGCCCCGGTGGCACCCGAATACACCAGCGCCATGATCAGCACGTATCTGTTGGAGAGCACCCGCCACAGCGAATCATGGGAGATCCGCGGCGCCCGGCGACGTTCGGCCTCCAGCTCGGCCACCAGCCACTGCTGCTGCAGGGGCGCCAGCCACGACGCGTGCTCCGGCCGGTCGGTCAGCCAGACGAACGCCGCCGCGCCGAGCAGCACGGCGGGTGCCGCTTCGAGCAGGAAAATCCACTGCCAGCCGGCGAGGCCGAGCGTGCCATCCATGTAGAGGATCGCGCCCGAGACCGGCGAGCCGATCAGCCCGGCCACCGGGATCGCCACCATGAAGATGCCGACGATGATCGCGCGATAATGCGCCGGATACCAGTAGGTGATGTAGAGGATCACTCCGGGGAAGAAGCCGGCTTCGGCCGCCCCGAGCAGAAAGCGCAGCGCCAGGAACGAGGTCGGCCCGCCGATCAGCGCGAAGGCTGCCGAGCAGATCCCCCAGGTGATCATGATGCGGGCGATCCAGGTGCGGGCGCCGAACCGCTCCAGCGCCAAATTGCTCGGCACCTCGAAGATGAAATAGCCGATGAAGAAGATGCCGGCGCCGAGACCGTAGGTCTTGGCGTCGATGCCGACCGCCTTGTTCATCTGCAGCGAGGCGAAACCGATGTTCACCCGATCGATGTAGCTGATCAGATAGGCGAGCAGCAGGAACGGCAACAGGCGCCATGACACGCGGCGCATGGTGACGGCTTCGAGACTGGCGTCCGCGCTCGGCGTTGGCATCGCGGTTCCCCCCGTGCGTACTATCGCAAGGTTCCGTGCTGCTGGAAAGCGACGCGATGTCTGGTCACGGGGTGGAGGGGATAGTGACCGGCTCCGCCCGGTTGCGTCCTTTTCTCCACCTCGCATCGGCGGGCGTCATTCCGGCTGTCGCCGGACCACCGCGCGTGTCGGAAGGGGGGCCTTGGCCGACACGGTCGGCGCAGCGGCGGCGGGCGTCCCGGGACGGACCAGGAGACCCTCGCCGACCGCGCATCGCCAACCGCTTTGCGGGAACCCCGCCGTCTGCTATCGTCCGCGCCATTCATGCCATTGGTTCGTCCGGCCATTGGTTCGTCCGGAGAATGTCGGCCCAATCCGCATTCCCGGTGTCCAGGATGGCGCGGGACGAGCCACGGGGGGGACGACAATGGATCAGATCCTCGATTTGGGACCGGGTGCCGGCGGGCGCGCGATCGAGCGGCTCCGGGATTTCGTCGTCAACGCGGTCGAAACCGCGCGCCACGATGAGACGCCGTTCTATCACCTCGAGCTCGAGCGGGTGTTTCCCGACGACGTCTACGCGATGATGCTCGCCGCCATGCCGGGGGCGTCCCAGTATCGGCCGATGCACGGTCGCAGCAAGGGTCACGATCTCGCGGACGGCACGCACACCCGGGTGAAGATCGACCTGTTTCCCGAATATGTTCGCCGCATGCCGCCCGAGAAGCGCGTGGTGTGGGACGTCGTCGGCCGCACTCTGTGCTCCGGGGCCGTGAAGGACGCTTTTGTGCGCCGCCTGGCACCGGCCCTGGCACGCCGCTTCGGCCGCGACTATGCCAAGGTCGGCATGTTTCCGATCCCGGTGCTCACCCGCGACATTCCGGGCTATCTGATCACGCCGCACACCGACACCCGCTGGAAAGGCATCACCGTGCAGCTCTATCTGCCGCGGGATGCCTCAACCACGCACATCGGCACGATCTTCCACGAGAAGCTGCAGGACGGCAGCCTCGCCAGGCGCGCGCAGATGCCGTTCGCGCCGAATACCGGCTACGCCTTCGCGGTCGGCGACGATACCTGGCATTCGGCCGATCCGGTCGGGCCGGAGGTGAAGACCCGCGACAGCATCCTGCTGACCTACTTCGTCGATGCCGGCGCGCTGCGCTTCCTGCGCAACCGCGGAAAACGTCTGGGCAATTTCGTGCTCAGCGAAGTCGGAAATCTGTTGCCGGGCTGAGGCTCCTCGACGCCGTCTGCGCGGTGCTGTCTTGATGCTGTCGGCAAGGGTGGATACGGTGCAGTGGGCGGTCCGAACGGCGAGCGCGCTTCCGGTCGATGAAACAGAAGCCGCGCCAGCAAGATCTGATCGGCGAATGAAATCACGGTTTTCGATGTAATCGACCAGGCAGCCTGGCCGTCGGTGCAGCAGAGGTGATCCATGACCACGCATCCCAAGCCCGAGCAGATCGAGGCGGGCAAGCCCGTTGCCGCGCACAAGGTGGTCAACCTGGCGCTTCAGGGCGGTGGCAGCCACGGCGCCTTCACCTGGGGCGTGCTCGATCGCCTGCTCGAAGATGAACGCCTGGCGCTCGACGGGATCACCGCGACCAGCGCCGGAGCCGTCAACGCCGTGGTGCTCGCCGACGGCCTGGCCGCAGGCGGCCGCGAAGGGGCGAGGACTTCGCTGCGGACTTTCTGGAAGCAGATGTCCGACACCACATCCACCAGCATCATCGCGCCATCCGTATTCGACCAGTTGAACCCGAATTTCGGTCTCGATCATTCGCCGGGCTACGTGATGGTGGACATGATCAGCCGTTTTCTGTCGCCCTATCAGCTCAATCCGACGGACATGAACCCGATGCGGGATCTGCTCAACGCGACCGTCGACTTCGAGCGGGTTCGCCAGCAGCGGGAGGTCAAGCTGTTCCTGTCCGCCACCACCGTGCGTACCGGCAAGGTGAAGGTCTTCACCAACGCCGAGATCACCGCCGAGCACGTCCTCGCCTCGGCCTGCCTGCCGTTCATGATGCGCGCGCCGGTGATCGACGGCGAGGCCTACTGGGACGGCGGCTTCATGGGAAATCCCGCGATATTTCCGGTGATCTACGGTTGCGAGTCCCGCGACATCATCCTCATTCACCTCACTCCGACCGAGCGGGCGGAATTTCCCACCGATTCCCGCTCCATCCTCAATCGCATGCAGGAGATCAGCTTCAACTCGTCGCTGATGCGGGAAATGCGCGCCGTGTCGTTCGTCACCAAGCTGATCGACGACGGCAAGATGGCCGATGGAAAGCGCATGTTCATCCATCTGATCGAAGCCGAGGACGTCATCTCGCAACTGGCGGGCTCCAGCAAGATGAACGCCAGCTGGAGGTTCCTGATGCATCTCTTCGACATCGGCCGCCAGCGTGCCGACAAGTGGCTGGCGGCCAATTTCGACGACGTCGGATCCAAGTCGACGGTCGATCTCGAGGCGAAGTACGTGTGATCCGGCGACTCGTGTGGTCAATTCGGTCGAATTGACGCAAACGTTCGCCGTCATGCCCGGCCTCGTGCCGGGCATTCACGTCTTGCTTGCTGCCTGGAGACGTGGATGGCCGGGACAAGCCCGGAAATGACGAACCGAGCGATTCCAAGTCGCCGGGACACGCGCTAGCGCGGCAACCCCGACCAGCTCACGTTGCGCTCGGCGCGAAAGACGTTGCTGTAGAGATTGGCGATCCACTGCCGTCCGTCCAGGGTGACGTTGAGATAGCGGATAGCCGTCTGGATCCGGGGAGACACCGTGTTCCAATAGAACTGCGGGTACTTTTCAACCACGTCGGCGGGCGAGGTGTAGCCGAGCTTGCGGTTGAAACCGGTCTCCTCGAACTCGTGGTACAGGGCGTTCGCCTTGCGCAGATAGTGCGGATCGCCGAGCTGCCCGATGAGGTCGGCGGCGCGCAGCATCGATGCTTCCTCGTCGATGTTCTCTTCGTCCGGCGGAACCGAAGGCTCCATCCGGGTGACCTCGATCGCCCGGGCGATGCGCTCCGCGTCCAGGATCTTGACGCGATCGAGCACGAACAGCTTCGAGCGATCGACGTGATAGGCCTGCAGCGCCGCATCCGACGCGCCCCGAGGCAGCGTGACCTTGCGGCCGGCATCGTCGACGACGCAACCGGACTGGTCGTCGGCCCGCAGGATGCCGCGGACGTAGCCGATGTCGTGAAACAGGCAGGCAACCAGGAGATGCGCCCACTCCTCGGCCGAGGTCGGGATCAGCAGGGCGCGGCCCTTGAGGATGTCGCGCCCGACCAGCGTCACCAGCATCGTGTGCTCGACATTGTGATAGAGCGCGTCGGTATTGGAGATGCAATCCAGCGCAAGGCGTGCCAATGGCGGGAGCAGCTCACCCAGCAACCGTGCGCGCGACGACCCGAAGGCATTGCGCATATCGGCGGCAAGGACCGAGCCCAGCGCTTCCGCGGCCAGCTGGGGGACGGTGATCATCATGCTCTACAGCGCTTCCCGATCATAGTGAACCACTTGTTGCCGCGCCTCGACCCGGGAAGCGCTGTAGAATCCCTTGTTGCGCAAGTCCTCGATCGGCGAACCGGGTCCACTTCGCCGGGACATGCTGTAGTGCACCGATTCACGAGCCTATTTGTGGTGCGCGCAAGCTATCACCTCGGCGGCCGGACGCGCAAGCATGGGCCCGGCCCGCATCGGGCGGCCGGTCAAATCGGCAGCCCGGCCTTGGTGAGACCCTCGGCGACCCGCTGCATATCCTCCGGTCGCTTGAACGGCAGCCGGCTGAAATGTTCGCTGAAAGAATATTTCGGATTGATTTCCTCGAGCTCGCGCCAGATGCGACGGGCCTCGTCGATCTCGCCGAGATGACCGAGGGCGGAAGCGAGCGCGACCCGTGAAAAATCCGTCTCCGGGACGAAGACGATGCGCTGCCTCATCAGCACCGCCGCCGTCTCGTACTTGCCGGCGATCAGATACGCGGTGCCGAGAAAGTGCAGATAGTTCTGACTGTGAGCCGGGTCGAGACGCATGGCGCGCTCGATCAGCGGAATCGCCTCCAGCGGCCGTCCCGAGTAGGTGCGGATGCCGCCCAGCACGTTGTATGCCGTGGCGAGGTTCGGATTGAGCGACAGCGCCTTGTCGATTTCGGACTCGCCCCGATCGAGGTCGCCTTCGAAGGTCGCGGCGAGTGCGGCGACGACCCGCGCCAGCGGCTCCTTCGGGTTCTTTTCGATTGCCTGCTCGGCGTAGCGCTTGGCGAGCGGCAGCGAGCTGTCGGGATCGTCGCTCCAGCGGTTCTGATAGTCGAACATGTACGCGAAGCTGAGGCCCGCATGGGCCTGCGCATAGTTGGGATCGAGCTCGATGGCCTTCAGGAAGCAGGCTTTGGCCTGCTCGAAGGTGCTGGCGTTCTTGGTGTTGCCGAGCATCAGCTCGCGGCCACGCAGGGAAATGTCGTAGGCTTCCATGTTGCTGGTCCCGGTGGCGCTCAGCCGCGCCTTTTCCGCCGGGCTCAGGGTCAGCTTGAGGGCATCGACGATTCGCCGGGTGACGTCGTCCTGGACCGCGAACAGGTCCGTCAGGTCGCGGTCGTAGCGCTCCGCCCACAGGTGCCCGCCCGTGGTGGCGTCGATGAGCTGCGCCGTGATCCTGACGCGACTGCCGGCGCGGCGGATCGAGCCTTCGAGCACCGACCGCACGCCGAGCTCGCGACCGACGACGCGAACGTCGACCGACCGCCCCTTGTAGGCGAAGCTCGAATTGCGGGCGATCACCGTCAGATCGGCGATTTTCGACAGGTCGGTGATGATATCCTCGCTGATGCCGTCGGTGAAATACTCCTGCTCGGGATCGCCCGACATGTTGGTGAACGGCAGAACGGCGATCGACTGGGTGGCAGCGCTCGGCTCGGGTTCGACCGGCCGGGATCGCGGTGCGGTGGGGGCCATGGTATCGGGATTCCATTTCCAGATTCGGATAGGACGGTCGATGTTCTTGACGCTCACGTCGCCGCCGTCCTGGAAACGGGCGTCGATCCGGTTGCCGACGCTCTCGTTGACGATCGACGAGACGCAGATTCCACCGGGGTCGGCGAGCGGCTCCAATCGCGCCGCGATATTGACGCCGTCGCCGTAGATGTCGTTGCCTTCGATGATGACGTCGCCGAGATTGATGCCGATCCGCAGCACGATGATCGGCTGCCCCGCGCCCTCGTCGGTCGTCTTGGCGGACCGTTGGATCGCGAGCGCACAGTTCACCGCGTCGACCACGCTGCCGAACTCGGCGATCGTGCCGTCGCCAATCAGCTTTACGATGCGGCCGTTGTGGGCGACGACCGCCGGGTCGAAGAGGGTATCACGGTGTCGCTTCAGCGCCGCCAGCGTTCCGGCCTCGTCGGCCCCCATCAGGCGCGAATAGCCGACCACGTCGGCTGCGAGGATGGCCGCCAGTCGGCGGTTGGTGCGTTCGTCGGTCATGAGCCCTTACCGGACATGTAAGTCATCTAAAGTGTGGGCGGTGTCGGCCAGCCCACCCGTGAGCGGAACTTTTGTTCGAGCTTGGCGCGCAATCGACCCCTGGGTCGGCCCGTTTGCGCTGCAGCATTTTCCGCCCGCCGGCGCTTTCGCGCAAGTGGCCGGGGCCGTTCCCCACCATCTATGTATCAACGACCGGGCGGACCGGGAACACGGCCGGCCCATCACATTCGCGTACTTGGCCGGCGCCCGCAGGCTCCGATGGGGTCTTGAAATGGATCGCGAGCATCCCAGTCGCGCCGCAAAAGGGGGCGAGAAACGTTCGGATCCGCAGGCGAGGCCGGAGCCGGGCGGTATGCCGGCACGCTCGATGACGGCCATACCAGGCGGGGTCGGATATGATCACCACACGGCGCCCTGTCGCCGGGCTCGTCCACAGGAATGGGTGGAACCTTGATCGTCGCCGAGGGCGCTCCTGCCGGCACCAGCACCATGACCCGTCGCGGCGCGCTCGCGCTCATCGCGGCGACCGGATTGCTGCCGGCCGTCCCGCCCCGCGCCCGCGCGGCCGACGGCGCGAATGTCCTGTTCTTCACCAAGTCGGCCGGCTTCGAGCACGACGTGGTTCGGCGGACCGGCGAGGACCTGTCGCTTGCCGAGAGGACGCTCGCCGAGGTCGGGGTGCGGCACGGCTTCCGCGTGCTCTCCACCAAGGACGGCCGGGTGTTCGACGATGATCTCGACCGATACGACGCCTTCGCTTTCTTCACGACCGGCGATCTGACCGAAGCCGGCACCGACGGTGCGCCGCCGATGAGCGCGCAGGGCAAGCAGGCGCTCCTGGACGCGATCCGCAACGGAAAAGGATTTGTCGGCATCCACTCGGCGAGCGACACGTTCCACTCACCGGGCGACCGCTACGCCATCCAGCGCCAACCCGACCCGTATATTGCGATGCTCGGCGGCGAGTTCCTCGGCCACGGCAGCCAGCAGACGGCGCGCGTGAGGGTTGCCGATGCGAATTTTCCCGGCCTCCAGGGTTCCGCCGAAGGCTTTGCCGTCACCGAGGAATGGTACTCCCTGAAAAACTTCGCCGACGACATGCACGTTGTCCTGGTCCTGGAGACCGAGGGCATGCCGGGGCACGACTACCGGCGGCCGCCGTATCCGATCGCGTGGGCGCGCCGCGAGGGCAGGGGCCGTGTGTACTACAACGCCATGGGCCATCGCGACGACGTCTGGACCAGCGCCCGGTTCCAGCACATGCTCGGCGGCGCGGTCGGCTGGGCCGCCGGCATGGCGCCGGCGAGTTTCGCCGCAGACCTGCTCGAGGTGACGCCGCAGGCGACCATGATGCCGCCGGAGAAGTAGGGTTCGCGATCCGCAGGGCGTCGGCGTCCCGGTCATCGCCCGCCCTCGGCTCCTGCCGGAAGCCGGAACGCTACCGGACATTCGCGAATGTGCGCTGCCGTTCCACGGCGCAGTCCGCTGCAGCAGAGCTCTGGACGACGATGGATGCTGCTGTTCGTCCGGAAGATTCTGTGCCGGTCTCGACATCGAATAATCATACAAATGTATGCTGCGGGGACCCTCGATGGCGAGATATTCCGGCGACACGGCGACGCTGATGATCGGGAAGGGAAGCAACACCGTGGCAATCGGCTCCCCATTCGGCATGGACCATAGCCGAATGGTCCTCCCGCCGTCGTCATCGCGAAATGTCAGCGCAAAACGACATGTGCTGTCCGCCTTGGCAAGAAACAAATTCGTCCGCGGACTCGGGCGACTGGTCGGACCGAGAACGGGCTGATCGGCGTCGGTTCGGATCCGTGCGAGCCTGTTGTTCGCCATTTCGCCATAGACAGTGTTGCCGTGCAGCTTCACGAAAGCTTCGAGTGCCCAGCGATCGGCCGTGTCCTTGACCTTCGCCCAGTCTTTCGCGAGATCTGCAGGCGCGGTCGGCCGGGCGGAAGCCCGGCACGCTCGACGCGGATCCGCAAAGCGCGGCAGGCTCGGATATGATCGCCGCACGCGGCCTGTCGCTCGACTTGCTCCGGAGACACGCGTGGAAACCTCGACGTCACCTCGCGGTCCCTGGGTCGGCTCGCCGGTCCCCCGCCTGGAGGATCCGGCGCTGCTCACCGGGCATGGGCGGTTCATCGACGACCTGTCGCCGCTGCCCGGCCTGACGCATGCGGCGATCCTGCGCTCGCCGCATCCCCACGCCCTGATCCGCCGGAGCGATGCGGCGCGCGCCCGGGCGTTGCGCGGCGTCGTCGGCGTGGTCACCGGCGCCGAGCTCGGCGTGCGGGTCGGGCCGATTCCCAGTGTGGTACGCACGCCCGCCGCCTACTTTCCGTTCGCCATCGACCGGGTCCGCCATGTCGGCGAGGCGGTCGCCGTCGTGGTGGCGGAGAGCCGCTACGTCGCCGAGGATGCCTGTGACCTGATCGACGTCGACTACGTGCCGCTGCCGGCCGTCGCCGACCTCGCCGCCGCCCAGGCTGCCGGGGCGCCCCTGCTCCACGAGAAGGCCGGCTCCAATGTCCTGAGCACGCGGAGCTTCCGCTATGGCGATCCGGACCAGGCATTCGCGCAGGCCGACCGGATCGTCGAATTCTCGTACGCGTATCCGCGCTGCGCGTCGACGCCAATGGAGACCTTCGGCGTCATCGCGCATTTCGAGCCGGCGCCCGACCGCTTCACCGTCTGGTCGAACTTCCAGGGTCCATTCGTGCTGCAGCCGCTGATGGCGGGAGCCCTCAAGGTGCCGGGCAATCGCCTGCGCCTGATCACGCCGCCCCACAGCGGCGGCAGCTTCGGCATCAAGCAGGCGGTGCTGTCCCCCATCGTGCTGCTCGCCGCCGTCAGTCGCGAGCTCGGACGCCCGATCAAATGGATCGAGGACCGCGCCGAGCATCTCACCGCGGCGTCGGCCTCCAGCGACCGGACCGGCAAGGTTACGGCCGCCTTCCGCCGCGACGGCGAGCTCACGGCGCTGCGCTTCGACAACGTCGCCAACATGGGCGCCTACATCCGGCCGCCGGAGCCGGCCTCGCTCTACCGCATGCACGCCGCCTCGAGCAGCTGCTACCGGGTGCGCAACATCGCGGTCGACAACGCGCTGGTCGTCACCAACCAGACGCCGGTCGGGCTCAATCGCGGCTACGGCGGCCCGCAGTTCTATTTTGCGCTGGAGCGCGTCATGGACATCGCGGCGCGCCAATTCGGCATCGATCCGGCCGAGCTGCGCCGGCGCAATCTCGTTGCGCGCGACGTGTTTCCCTACGCGAGCCCGGCCGGCGCCATCCTCGATGCCGGCGACTATCAGGCGGCGCTCGACGAGCTGCTGCGGCTCGCCGGCTACCAGGATCTGCTGCGCCGGCGCGACGAGGCGCGGCGTGCCGGGCGGCGCTACGGCATCGGGCTCGCGGCCGGCATCGAGCCGTCCGGCTCCAACATGGCCTATGTGGGCCTGGCGCAGACCCCGGAGGAACGCGTGCGCACGGACGCCAAATCCGGCGCCGGCGCCAGCGCCGTGCTGTCGATCGACCCGAGCGGCAGCGTGACCTTGCGATTGTGCAGCACCCCGAACGGCCAGGGGCACGCCACCGTCGCGGCGCAGATCGTCGCCGATGCGCTCGGGCTCGCCCCCGACGACATCGAGGTGGTCACCGAGATGGATACGCTGACCAGCGCCTGGTCGATCGCGTCGGGCAACTACTCGAACCGGTTCGCCGCGATCGTGGTCGGCGCCATCGCGCAGGCCTCCGGCGCGGTGGCGGCGAAGATCAGGCGGCTCGCCGCCGACGCGCTGGAAGTGACGCCGGACCGGATCGAGCTCGCCGACGGCTATGCCCGTGTGATGGGCGGGTCGAACAAGGGCCTGCCGCTGCGCCGGGTGGCGGCGCGCGCCCACTGGAACCCGGCCGGGCTGCCGGCCGGCATGGCGCCCGGCATCCACGAAACCTCCGTGCTGTCGCCGCCGGCGCTCGGCGCGCCGGATGATGCCGATCGCATCGCGTCCGCCGCGACCTTCGGCTTCGTCGTCGATCTGGTGGCGCTGGAGATCGATGCGGCGACCGGCGCCATCCGCATCGACAAGTACGTGTCGGTGCACGACGTCGGCCGGCAGCTCAATCCGCGCATCGTCGAGGGCCAGATTCTCGGCGGCTTCGCGCACGGCCTCGGCGCCGCCTTGATGGAGGAGCTCGCCTACGACGACCGCGGCAACTTTCTCTCCGGCACCTTCGCCGACTATCTGTGCCCGACCGCGAACGAGATGCCGCCGCTGACCGTCGGCCACGTCGAGACCGCGACGCCGATGAACCCGCTCGGCGCCAAGGGCATGGGCGACGGCAGCGCGATGCTCACCCCGGCCGCGATCGCCAACGCGGTCGCCGATGCGCTCGGCCGCGACGACATCGAGCTGCCGCTCACCCTGCGGCGCGTCTGGGCGCTGGCGAACGGCAAGGAACCGCGCCGCCGGCCGGCGGCGCCGGCGGGGCGCGGCGCGATGCAGGAGTCCCGGCCGGGAAACCTCGGCGGCGGCGGCGAGGTCGTGCTCGATGCGTCGGTCGCCGAGGTGTGGCGGCGGCTGATCGATGCGGACGAGCTGGCCGCGATCGTGCCGGGTTGCCGGCGGCTGGTGCAGGACCGGCCCGACCATTTTGTCGCCGACGTGCTGATCGGCGTCGCCGGCATTCGCGGTCTCTACGCGGCCGAGATCGAGCTCGCCGACAAGCGCGAGGGCCGGTCGCTGCGCCTCGTCGGCAAGGCCGCCGGCGCGCTCGGCTACGGGACCGGCGAGGGTTTTGTCACCCTCGCGCCCGAGCAGGGTCGTACCCGGCTCACCTACCGCTACGAGGGAAACGTCGGCGGCAAGGTCGCGGCGGTCGGCCAGCGCATGCTCGGCACGGTGACCCACCTGCTCATCGGCCAGTTCTTCCAGGCGCTCGAGCGGCGCATCTCGCCGCATCGGCCCGCCGGTTGGTGGCGCCGGCTGCTGTCGCATTTCGCTCGGAGCCCCTCGTGAAGCCGGTGCGCTTCGACTATTGCCGCGCCGAGACGGTGGCCGACGCGGTCGGCCTGCTCGCCGAGCTGCGCGAGGACGCCGCGGTGCTCGCCGGCGGCATGACGCTCGGGCCGATGCTCAACCTGCGCATGGTGCGGCCGCGCGCCGTGATCGACATCGGCCGCATCGTCGAGCTGCGCGCGCTCGTGGCCGGCACCACCACGCTGACCACCGGCGCGACGGTGGTCCAGGCGGATGCGCTGGAGTCCGTCATCGTGCGCCGCGATGTGCCGCTGCTGGCGCTGGCGCTGCCGTTCGTCGGCCATTTTCAGACCCGCAACCGCGGCACCCTGGGCGGCTCGGTCGCCCACGCCGATCCGAGCGGGGAAATCCCGCTGTGCCTGGTGGTGACCGGCGGCACCGTGGTGCTGCAGACCCGGCGCCGCCAGCGCCGGGTGCCGGCGGAAAAATTCTTCCTCGGCGCGCTGACCACGGCGCGGCGGCCCGACGAGCTCGTGGTGGCGCTGGAATGGCCGCGTGCCCCCGCCGACGCGGGCCATGCGTTCGACGAGATCGCGCAGCGCCACGGCGACTTCGCCATCGCGGCCGCGGCGTGCCAGGTGCGGCTCGACACAAGCGGTAGCATCGCCCACCTGTCGGTCGGGCTCGGCGGGGTCGAGAGCCGGCCGGTGGCGCTCGACACCTCGGCGTTCCGCGGCCGTCCGGCCGACGCGGCGACGGTCGGCGAGCTCGCCGCGCACGGAACGCGCTCGGTGACGCCGATGGAGGACCATGTGGCCGACGCCGACTATCGGCTGGCGCTGACCCGGGTCCTCATCGAACGCGTCGTGCCGCGGGCGATCGCCGACGCCAGGACGCGGACGACATGACGGTCCGTCGCCTCGCCGCCGACCAGCGCCAGGAGGTCGCGCTCACCGTCAACGGCGAGTCCCGCTGCGGCCAGGCGGAGCCGCGCCTGCTGCTCAGCGATTTCCTGCGCCACGAGCTGCAGCTCTACGGCGTGCATGTGGGATGCGAGCACGGCGTGTGCGGTGCCTGCACCATCCTGGTCGACGGCCGCGCGATGCGCAGCTGCACGCAATACGCGGTGCAGGCCGACGGCACCGCCATCACGACGGTTGAAGGCCTCGCCGAACCCGGTACGCTCGGCACCCTGCAGCGCGCGTTCTTGGATCGCCATGCGCTGCAGTGCGGCTTCTGCACTCCGGGCATCCTGATGTCTGCCACCGATTTCCTCCGCCGCTGCCCGCAGCCCGACGAGGCCCAGGTCCGCGACATGCTGGCGGGACATATCTGTCGCTGCACCGGCTATCAGGCGATCGTCGATGCGATCCTCGATGCGGCCAAGGAGATCACATGACAATTCCATTCGAAAAGCTCAAGGCTCGTCTGCTCGCCAATCCCAAGGTCAAGGTCGAGTACGACGCGCTCGCGGCGGAGTTCGAGATTTCCGCTGAGTTGGTCAAAGCTCGCTTGCGGGCCGGTTTGTCCCAGGCCGAGTTGGCCGCCCGGATGGGCACCAGCCAGTCCACCATCGCCCGGCTGGAGAGCGGCCAGACCCTGCCGAGCACCAAGACCCTGCTGCGCTACGCCCAGGCGACCGGCAGCAAGTTCCAGGTTCGACTTTCTGCGGCTTGAAATCGGCATTCGCCATGGATCTCGGCACCGCCTTCGTGTTTGCCTGCGCCCGGCGGCCGGAAGCCGAGGCGTTGGTCGAGGGCAGGCGGCGGCGCACCTATGGAGCGTGGCTCGACGAGGTCCGCGCCGTGGCCGGGGGCCTGCGCCAGCTCGGGCTGGCGGCGGGCGACCACCTGGTCGTGGTGATGCGCAACCGCTGGGAGATGGCGACGCTGTACTGGGCCTGCCAGCTGCTCGGCGTGATCTTCACGCCGGTGAGCTGGCGGGCGTCGCCCGAGGAGATCGCCTATTGCCTGGCGGACGCCGACGCCCGCGCGGTCGCCCATGACGGCGCCGCTGGTGATGCAGCGCCCGCGGCGGCGGAAAGGCTCGGCATCGACCCGCGGCGGCTGATCGTCGCCGCCGACGGAACCGGCGACGGTCCGTCGTTCGATCGTCTGCTGGCAGCCCGGCCGGTCGACGGCCCGGCCGGCGTCGACGATGGCGCGACCTGCCTGATGCTCTATACGTCCGGCACCACCGGGCGGCCGAAAGGGGTGCCGCGCTCGCATCGCGCCGAGCTCGCGGCCGCGGTCTCGCAGATCGCGCACCATCATTATCGGCCGGGCGAATCCGCGCTCGGCGTGATGCCGATGTTCCACACCATGGGGGTGCGCACGCTGCTTTCGACGGCGCTGGTGAACGGCAAGCTGGTGTGCATGCCGGACTATCAGCCCGACGAGGTGCTGCGGCTGACCGCCGAGGAGAGGATCTCGGCGCTGTTTCTTGTTCCCACCATGTTCCACGACATCCTACGCGAGCCCGGGTTCGAGTCGTTCGACCTCACAGGCGTCTCGCGCGTGAGCTATGCCGGGATGGCGATGACGCCGGCGCTGGTGGAAAAATGCCTCGCCATGCTGCGGCCAGAAGTGTTCGTCAATCACTACGGCTCCAGCGAGATCTACACCTTCACGATCTGCGACCATCGGCGCAAGCCGGGCTGCGCCGGCCGTGCCGGGCTCAATCAGCTGATCCGCGTGGTGAGCGCCGATCCGGACCGTCGCGACGATATCGGGACCGACCTTCCGCCGGGCGAGCCCGGCGAGATCGTCGCCAGCATGCGCAGCCCGGAGGCGTTTTCCGGCTACTGGAAGCGCCCGGATGCCGATGCCAGATCGATCCAGGGCGGATGGTACCGCACCGGCGATCTCGGGCGGTTCGACCGGGATGGCGAGCTCACCGTCATCGGCCGCGTCGACGACATGATCATCAGCGGCGGCGAGAACATCTATCCGGAAGAGGTCGAGGACGCGCTGGCACGCTCCAGCCTGGTGGCAGGCGTCGCCGTGGTCGGCCTGCCGGACGAGCGGCTCGGCGCCCGCGTCGTCGCCTTCGTCGAGCCGGCCGGGGCTGCGCCGAGCCCGCAGGCGCTCGACGAGGCCTGCCTGGCCGGCGGCCTTGCGCGCTACAAGCGGCCGCGCGACTACGTGCTGGTCACGTCGATTCCGCGCTCCGCGTCGGGAAAGATCCTGCGCCGCCGGCTGCGCGGCGGCGACTACCAGCGGATTTTGGAGTAAGCTTCGACACCGCGGATGCCGAATGCGCATGCGGCGTCCCTGCTGATCGATGACGCGCTCGAGCTCCACCCCTCACGGGAGTGCTGTGATGCTCATGAGCCCATTCACGCGACGGCGCTTTGTCGCGAGCGCCGCGGCAACGACGGCCGCGCTCGCCATGCCCCATGTGCGCGGTGCACATGCGGCGGGCAAGCTGTCGATCGGGTTGTGGGACCATTGGGTGCCTGGCGCCAACGACACCAGCGCGGCGCTGGTCCAGGAGTGGGCCGGAAAGGAGAAGGTCGACGTCCAGATCGACTACATCACCACCCAGGGCAACAAGCTCCTGCTGACTTTCGCCGCCGAGGCTCAGGCCCGGTCGGGCCATGACATCCTCGCCACGATCAACTGGTACATCCACGACAATGCCGAGCATCTCGAGCCCGTTGACGATGTCATGGAGCCCCTGATCCGGCAGAATGGGCCGGTGAACGCCACAGTGGAATACCTCGGCAAGGTCGACGGCCGCTGGCTAGCCGTGCCGGCGACGATTGGCAGCAACATGAAGGGGCCGTGCTCGCGCATCGATTTGATGAAGCGGCATGCCGGGATCGACGTCCAGGCGATCTATCCGGCCGACGCTCCGCCGCAGGCGGAGAATTGGACCTATGATGCCTTTTTGCAGGCGGCCGAAGCGTGCCACAAGGCAGGCTTCCCATTCGGCATCGGACTGGGAACGACGACGGATTCGGTCGACACCGCCGGTGCGATCTTCCACGGCTTCGGCGCCGCGCTGGTCGACGCCAAGGGCAACATCACGGTGAACTCCGATCCGGTGCGCCAGG
>JBEKZK010000120.1:0-9568 GCA_049509935.1 Xanthobacteraceae bacterium
AGGACTTCGGCCTCGATTGAGCGCCTCGCTCTCAATCGTCGCGGTAAACTCGCTCGCGGCGCCGGACTTCGGCCTCGATTGAGCGCCGCGCTCTCAATCGTCGCGGTAAACTCGCTCGCGGCGCCGGACTTCGGCCTCGATTGAGCGCCGCGCTCTCAATCGTCGCGGTAAACTCGCTCGCGGCGCTCGTGCCGCTCCTGAGCCTCGATCGACAAGGTGGCGATCGGCCTCGCCTCCAGGCGCTTGAGCGAGATCGGCTCGCCGGTTTCCTCGCAAAACCCGTAGGTGCCGTCCTCGATCCGGTGCAGCGCGGCATCGATCTTGGCGATGAGCTTGCGTTGCCGGTCGCGCGCTCTCAGCTCAATGGCGCGATCGGTCTCGGAGGATGCCCGATCGGCAAGATCCGGGTGATTCTGGTTCTCGTCCTGGAGATGCTGCAGGGTCTCCTGTGCCTCCTTCAGGATCTCGTCTTTCCAGACGAGCAGCTTGGTGCGGAAGTACTCCCGCTGACGCTCATTCATGAAGGGCTCTCTGTCCGTCGGACGGTAGGTCTTTTCCTTATCCCGGGTAGTCATGCACTCGAGACTCCGTGCACTGAGACTTGACGAAAGTCATCCTCTCGGGGCGCGCTTATACAGATGCCGCGCAGTCCGGACAACATCCGTGTCGGTCACAAAAGTGCAAAAAACACCGCGAATTGCCTAACCCCGACGCGGGATCTCAATTCGGCGCGGTCATTCGGGTCGAATTCAGCCGCATTGCGGCATGTCCATCTTGGCGAGTTCCACCTCGGCCCGCAGGGCGATCTCCGCCAGAACGGTATCGAGAGCCGGGTCGCCGGTGCTCTCTGCCAATCCCGCGGTCGCGGTTTTGAGGGCCGCGAGTGCCGCACCGTCAAGGCTCCCGGTCAGTAGCCCGAGCTTCAGGGCGTCGAGCGCATCGAGCGCCCTGCGGCCGCGCGTGACCGCGCGGCGGCGCCGTTCGGTTGCATCCTCGATGCCCTGGAGCGCGATCAGCGTGTCGATGCCGCCGATCCCCCGCGGGGCCGTCGCCGAGGCGGCGGCGCGCGGTTGCTCCTCGGCGTCGAGACTGAAGGTGCCGGATGCGGCACGCCGCGTCGGCGCTTTGCCGGCGACCGACGTGGTGCCGTTTGGTCCATAGACTCGCATGGTTCCTCAGCCTTCGGGCATGGCGCGCCATGTACCGACGGTGACGGCCCGGGTTCCGACCGTCAGCCGGAACACCCGCCGGTTCAATGCATTGCGTTGCGTCACCAGCACCATGATCATGAACCAAGCGTTGCTGGCACTCCATCAGACGGGCGAACCGCCGTAGAAGCCTCGTCGCGCATGGTTAATGGCGGGTAAACGGCCCGGCAAATATTGCCTGGACCGGCAATCGCTACCACGACCGGCCGACCGCCGCCCCCGCGGGTCGATGAAAAAAATGTTGAAAATCAGACGGTTACGCTGAGGCTGCGAGTTGGCACGCGGTTCGCATCGGCATCCCTGCTGCGCTGGCAGCGGGGAGCAAGTCATGGCCGGTTGGCGCTACCGCGGTCTCGTCGTGATCGCCACACTGCTGATTCTCGTCGTGGGGTCCGGACCCGGCACGGCGACGTCGCGCATCAAGGACCTCGCCAACGTCGAGGGCGTGCGGCAGAATCAGCTGATCGGTTACGGCCTCGTGGTCGGCCTCAACCACACCGGCGATTTTCTCAACAATATCCCGTTCACCAAGCAATCCCTGCAGGCGATGCTCGAGCGGCTCGGCGTCAACATTCGCGGCGCGACGATCAATACCGGCAATGTCGCCGCCGTCATGGTGACGGCGAACCTGCCGGGCTTCGGCAGCCAGGGGACGCCCATCGACGTCACGGTTTCGGCGCTCGGCGACGCCAAGAGCCTGCAAGGCGGCACTCTGCTCGTCACCCCCCTGCTCGGTGCCGACGGCAACGTCTACGCGGTCGCCCAGGGCTCGCTCACCATCGGCGGATTCGAGGCCGGGGGTGACGCCGCCAAGATCACCCGCGGCGTGCCCACCGTCGGCCGCATCGCCAACGGTGCCATCATCGAACGCGAGATCGAGTTCAACCTGAACAAGCTGACGAATCTCAGGCTCGCCCTGCGCAACCCTGACCTGACCACCGGGAAGCGGATTGCCGCGGCCATCAACGATTTCATCGGAAAGCCGATCGCGGAGCCGATCGACCCGGCGAGCGTGCAGATCACCGTGCCGACCGTGTATGCCGGCAACGTGGTCGCGCTGCTGACCGAAATCGAGCAATTACAGATCGAGCCCGATCTGGCAGCGAAGATCGTGATCGACGAGCGCTCCGGCATCATCGTCATGGGCCGCGACGTGCGGGTCTCGACCGTGGCGGTGGCGCAGGGGAACCTGACCGTCACGATCAGCGAGTCGCCGCTGGTGAGTCAGCCCGCTCCGCTGTCGAACGGCCAGACCCGGGTCGCTCCACGCACAAGAGTAGGCGTCCAGGAGGACGGCAAGAAGCTCGCCATGGTGCGCGAAGGCGTGTCGTTGCAGCAACTGGTCGACGGATTGAATGCCCTGGGGATCGGCCCCCGCGACTTGATCTCGATTCTCCAGGCGATCAAGGCGGCCGGCGCCATCCAGGCCAACATCGAGACGATGTGATGACAAACTCGACCGCTCTCGGCATCACCGACACCGTCGCCCGAATCGGCGCTGCGGCGCTCACGTCATCTGGCCGCACCGGCGCTGCGGCGCTCGCCTCACCTGGCCGCATAAGCGGCGGCAACGGCGGCGTCCAGGCCAAGGCGCACGCCGCCGCCGAAAGCTTCGAGACGACCTTTCTCAATTCGATGTTCCAGTTCATGTTCACCGACACCAACGGCGAAGGTCCGCTGAGTGGCAGCGGCGCCACCGGCATGTGGCGCTCGTTCCTCACCCAGGAATACAGCAAATCCATCGTGAAGGCGGGCGGCATCGGACTTGCCGATCAGGTCTATCGCTCGCTGATGAAACATCAGGAAGTCAGAGCCCAGTAACCCTGGCCGCGCCGCGGCCTCATGGATCGGAGAGACGTCATGCGTGCCACCGTATCAGCCATGGCCGATACCGTTTCGGCGTTGAAGACGCGGGAGCACGGCGAACAGCTGATTGCCCACCTGCAGCACGTCATGCAGGCCTTGCGCGCGACGCTCGAGAAGGAGATCGAGCTGGTCCGCGCCGGACGCCTGACCGAGGTCGCGCGCCTCGAGCCGAGCAAGGCCGAGATCGCCCGGATCTACACCACGGATGCCGCGGTGGTGAGGGCCAACTGGGCATTTCTCAAGCGCGAGGTGCCCGCCATGGTAGAAAAGTTGCGCGCATGGCATGATGCGTTCCAGGCCCTGCTGCAGGTCAACCTCGCTGTGCTAGCAACCGCCCACGCGGTATCGGAAGGCATCATCCGCGGCGTCGCCGGCGAGCTCTCCCGCAAGGCCGCGCCGAGCACCTACGGCCGCTCGGGGCGCCCCAACCTGCCGCGGGCCAACCAGGCCCAGCCGATGGCGTTGAGCCGCACGCTGTGACGGAAGCCCGTACCGGTCGGGTTTGACGGGGATCTGCCGCTCGCTGACGGTCACCATTCCGATGACCACCGCGTCCTGCTCGGCCACGTAGGCGTGGAACCGGGCACCTGGGCCGAAGCCGTCGCGCAGCCAGTCCTGCGCGGTCGCAAACTCGAAGCGCCCCGATCAGAGATCGAATCAATCGTCTCCAATCCCGTTATCGGCACTTAACCACATTTCCTAACGTCACCTTAATGCGACCCGATCTAGCCTTTCGGTCAAGCCTGGAATGGAGCGTTCGGGCTGGCACTGACGGATGGCGATCATGGATTCGGGTCTGACTATCTCGCCGGTTTCCGCACCTGTCGCAAGCGACTACGTGCGGCCGGGTGCTGACGTTGCGCAACCGCCTGTCCCGACCGAACTGCAGGGTGCCCAGGCGGTGACGCCGACGCCCAAGGTGGTGCCGGCGCCGGACACCAATTCGGCGCCCAACGAGGCACCGCGGGCGGCTGCGCCCACCACCGCAGCCTTCAGTCAGCGTTTCTCGATCGATCCGCAGACTCGAGCGGTGATCTATCGGCTGGTCGACGCGCGCACCCAGCAGGTCATCCAGCAGGTGCCCGACGAGGCACTGCTCGCCAGCCGGGCCTATGCCAACGCGATCCAGAACGGCGCCACGGCGCTGGGAGCGGAGGTACAGGCCGACATCGAGACGTGAGCCGGTGTCGCTCGGCGGCGCGAGGCGAGCGCGAGCGCCCGCTGGATCGGCGGGGAGGCATCGCGGCGGGCTCGTTCCGCTTCGATCGGAGCTCTGCGCGGTGACCGAACGTTATGTCTGATCACATACCCGGTTTCGGTGGCCAAACGGCGCCCGATGGCCTAGTCTGACCAATCACGCGCCAGCAATCTGTCGACGACGGATCGACATTCGACAGGATCTGGCAGTGTCGACGTGCCCGTCTGGCGGGCGGCATCGTGGCTGACGCCCGGGAACCGGACGCCTTCGGATGGACCTCGTCAACGACGCAAACCCGGACGCTGCGATCCTCGGAGAATCGTGTCGCGCAAGCGCGGAGCCCTTTCGTCTGGTTGCGGCTGCGGAGAGCTTCTGCGCGCCGCGCATCGGCGTCGGGAAGCTGATCAGGCAGGCGTTCGAGGGGGCCGATCTCAGGCGGATCTGGGCAGACCTCATGGCCGCCGTGAAGGCCGGAACGGCCGGACCGGGGACCGCTCTGGATCTGTCGATCGTCGCCCAGCTGATGGGCGACCAGGCAACCGGCCTCGCCATCCAGGCGGAGGTGCTGCGCGAGCATCGTGTCTACTGGTCTCGACGCGCGTCGGGCACGCCGCCGCTGCGGCTGCTGGCCTTTGCGGCGGCGCTCGACCTCGGGGGCAACACGCCGATCGATTTCCTGATCGAGGACGCCGACATCGAGCTCTATACGGTCTACGTCGTTCCCGGCCTGCCGCTGCCCGATCCGTTGCCGCTGCACGATATTGCGATGGTGACGGTGCCGGATTCGATCGAAACGCGCCAGGCGCTCGCCGAGATCGAGCGGCTGGCGAGCATCTGGCCGCGGCCGGTCGTCAATCCGCCCGGCCGAATAGCGGGTCTCGACCGCGATCGGCTGTTCGATCTGATCAGCCTTGTGAGCGGCGTGGAAATCCCGCGGACCAAGAAGATCGATCGCGCCACCTTGTCCAGGCTCGGCGCCGGCGACCGGCCGGCCGCCGACATCCTCGGCGACGGGACCTTTCCGCTGATCGTGCGTCCGATCGGGTCGCATGCCGGAAAGGGTCTCGAGAAGCTCGAGCACCCGGCCGCGGTCGATCCCTACCTCGCGACGCGGGCGGACGCGGAGTTCTTCGTGTCGCGCTACGTCGACTATGCGAGCCCGGATGGACAATTCCGCAAGTATCGGGTCGTCTTCGTCGACGGCCGTGCCTATGCGTGCCACATGGCGATCTCGGACCAATGGAAGATCTGGTACCTCAACGCCGACATGGGCGCCGACGCCGGCAAGCGTGCCGAGGAGGCACGCTTCATGGTCGATTTCGATCGCGGCTTCGCCGCCCGCCATCGCGACGCACTCACCGGCATGGCCGACGTCGTCGGTCTCGACTATTTCGCCATCGACTGCGCGGAAACGAGCGCCGGCCGGCTTCTGGTGTTCGAGGCCGACGTATCATCGGTGGTCCACGACATGGACCCGGTCGCGACATACCCTTACAAGTCGCCGCAGATGCGGAAGATATTCGCCGCTTTCAGCGACATGCTGCGCTCCCGGGTGAACCAGGCGCAAGCCCTCGCGTGAGCGGCGCGCGCCGCCGACCGGGGCGTGACCCGTGGCTGTCAAATGGCCCGGCGAGAGGCCGCTGAATTCAGATCTCGGCGCACCCTTGCCACGACGCCGTCCCAGTCTCCGCGCGTGTCCTGGCGGACGAGGCGGGCGGTCGGATACCACGGGCTGTCGTCGCGATCGAGCATCCAACGGAAGTCCGGCGAGTACGGCAGCATGATGAAGACCGGCTTGGCCATTGCGCCCGCGAGGTGCGCGACCGACGTGTCGATCGTCACGACGGCATCGAGCATCGAGATGACCGCCGCCGTGTCGGCGAAGTCCTCGAGCCCGGCCCCCACATGGAGCAGCCCGGGATGCGCCGCCAGGATCGCCGCATCCGCCGCGCGCGGCTCGCGCTGGATGCTCACCCACTGAATGTCCGCATCCGACCACAGCGGCGCCAGCCGGCCGAGCGACAGCGACCGCCCGGCATCCAGCCGGTATGACGCGCTGCCCGCCCAGGCGATGCCGACTCGCGGCCGGTTGTCCCGCTGCAGGCGATCCTGCCATTTCGCCACCCGGTCGGACGGCGCCGTCAGGTAGGGTACGTCGGCCGGGATCGTGGCGAGGTCGGTCGCGAACGCCAGCGGCAGGCTGAGCAACGGACAATGCAGATCGAAGGGCGGCAGCGGCTCGCCGCGGCCGACCACGGCGGAAACCCCGGGCAGGCCCGCCATCAGCGCGGCCAGTGCCGGCTGCACCTCGAGGACGACATTCGCGCCGCGCCGGGCGACGAGCCCGGCGTAGCGCACGAACTGAATGGTGTCGCCGAACCCCTGCTCGGCGTGCAGCAGAATGGTCCGGTCGCGCAGCGGCGCCTGGCCGAGCCAGAGCGGCTGGGCGAACGGCCGCCGCAAAGCAGCGACGTCGGGCCGCATCCAGCGCCACTCGTAGCCGCGAAATCCCTCGGCCAGATCGCCGAGCCGGAGCAGCGTCAAAGCCTCGTTGAGCCGAACGTCCGCGTAGTCGGGCCTCAGCGCCAGCGCCTCGCGATAGCTCGCCAGCGCGGCGTCGTGACGACGCAGCTCGCGCAGCACGTTGCCGCGATTGTACAGCGCGTCGACATGGCCCGGCTCGATCGCCAGCGCACGGTCGAAGCTCGCCAGCGCCTCCTCCAGGCGGTCGAGCGCGAGCAGGGAGTTGCCGCGATTGAAGATCGCCGCGGCATTGTTGCGGTCGATCATGACGGCGCGATTGAAGGTCTCGATGGCCTCCCGGTGGCGGCCGAGGTCGTGCAGGAGAAGACCGAGGTTGGACAGGGCTTCCGTGGAGGTGCGGTTGGCGCGAACCGCAGCCTGCATGCAGGCGAGCGCCCTCTCGTGGTCGCCGCGCTCGCGATGGATCAGCCCGAGTTGATGCAGCGCATGGAATTCGTCGGGGTCGGTCTCGAGAACCTCGAGGTAGAGACGTTCGGCGCCCGCCGCGTCGCCCTCCGTCTGCAGCCGAAAGGCGCGCATCACGGCCGGCGGAATCGTCGTTTCGCGCTGCTTCCTCGATCGCGACGTCATCATGCTGGTCGACCCGACGCGGTGCCATCGATCGGCGGACATCGCCGAGAAGAGCTTATCGCAGGACACTTTCACGACCAATTCGACACGCTCGAGCAAACTGACGAATGAATCGTTAACCGTGCTCTTAGGCCGATCGCAACTGTCCTGGCGTCCTACAGAATACGTAGGAGTGCCTGGACCTCCCTGCGCCGGCCCGACCGATTTGCCTCGACGGATCGCCGAACCTTCACCAAGCTGCGAAACTTATGGTTAACGAATTCGTGAAATCTATGGGATGGAATGATGCACCGCAACCTACCGGGAACTTTCGCGATGCGCCGGAATTCGTCCGCGAGACGGAATCGATGACCGAGACCGCCGTCGCACCCACGATCTATGTCGGAACGCCCTGCTTCGGCGGGCTGGTGACGACCGGCTACATGAGCTCGATCATCAAGCTGATGCAGTATTCCGAGCGGCACGGATTCGGCATCAGTCTGAACCTTCTCGGCCGCGATTCGCTGATCACCCGCTCGCGCAACACGCTGGTGTCGCAGTTCCTGCGGTCCACGGCGACGCACTTCATGTTCATCGATTCCGATCTGGCGTTCGAGCCGGAGCTGGTGCACCGCATGCTGTTCTTTGGCGAGGACGTCGTGGGCGGCATGTACCCGGTCAAGGCGCTGCGTTGGGACCAGCCGGCCCGCATCCGCGAACACGAACCGCCGGAGACCGCGACGCTGCAATACGTGGGAAAGTTCTGCGAAGGCGACGAGCTCGAACGTCGAGGCCCGTTCGTCACCGGGGTGTATTGCGCCACCGGCTTCATGCTGATGAAACGAGCGGTCGTCGAGCGCCTCGTGCAGGCGTATCCCGACTGCGCCTACGTATCCGACCATGTCTATGTGCCGAATAAGGCGAACGCGCTGTCCTACGCCCTGTTCGAATGCATGATCGACCCGGTGACAAAGGAATACCTGAGCGAGGATTTCGGCTTCTGCCGCCGCTGGCGCGCGCTCGGCGGCAAGATCTGGCTGGATGTGGAGGGCGCGCTGGTCCATACCGGACCCCACGACTACGCCGGCAACCCGGCACTGCGCTTCGGAGCATCGAGCCAGCTCACCGACGACGCCCAGGAAAGCCGCAACCCGGACGAACGAGCTCCCTGACCAGCGTCCGTAGCGAACAGGCTCCTCGCGGCGTCTTTTCACGTGCTGCCTATGCCCTTCGGGCTCCGCCCTGCTCACCATCGCGCACCCCGATCACCGTCTCTCGCAATAATCCTTCCACATCGCCCGGTAGGCGTCCTCCACAGCCTTGGCATAGACGGCCGGATGGCACCCCGACGACGACGCTATCCGTGCCGGGAGCTCATGCCGTATCGCCCGCAGACGTTCGGGCGTGGACGCAGCCTTCAACGCAATCTGGATATATTCGTCCTCATCAGCTGCGACCCAATCGGACATGCCGGCCGCCGACAGGATGGCGCCGGACGCTCGACTGGGCACGCTGTCGCCCAGTTTCGCCACCACCGGGACACCCATGTGCAGCGCTTCCCAAGTGCTGACCCCGCCGTTTTGCGGAAATGGATCGAGGCAGATGTCGACCTGTCGATACGCTGCGAGATGCTCCTCCCGAGGTGAGGATCCCAAAAGGTCGATGCGATCAGCTACGACCCCGTGACCGGAAAATCTTTCCAGCAGCATGGAACGAATGAATTGGTCGTTGACTGCATTGTTCTTTATCAACAATCTCGCCTTTGCGTCAGAGAGAAGAATTCGCGCCCAGACGCGGATCGAATTCTCGGAAATCTTGTCAATTCGATTGAAGACCCCATAGGTCCTGTGCCCTTTCGACAGAAAGGGGGGCTCTGTGGACCGCAGCCCGGCTTTTACCGCATCGATGATCATCAGACATGGAAGATCATGGATCTTCTCCGCAAACAGATGACGAACTGCGGCGGGAATGGCAATCGGATCCGAGAACAGATAATCGATCGTCGGCAGTCCGGTGCCGGTGGCATTCCCCCACGCCGTGACCTGGATCGGGGCCGGCTTGCGCGCGAACATGCCGAGGCGGTGCCCCGCCGTGTGGCCGGACAGATCGATCAGGATGTCGATCTTGTCCACTCGGATCCGATCCGCCAAGCGTTCATCGGACCACTGCGAGGCATTTCTCCAACTGTGAGCCACCTGCTGAA